>JBBDQU010000074.1 GCA_040905865.1 Alphaproteobacteria bacterium | reverse complement strand
TCCCAATATCTACGAATTTCACCTCTACACTGGGAATTCCACTACCCTCTCCCGAACTCTAGTTCCGCAGTATCAAATGCTGTTCCCGGGTTAAGCCCGGGGCTTTCACATCTGACTGACGAAACCGCCTGCGCGCCCTTTACGCCCAGTAATTCCGAACAACGCTTGCCCCCTCCGTATTACCGCGGCTGCTGGCACGGAGTTAGCCGGGGCTTCTTCTCGGGCTACCGTCATCATCGTCGCCCGTGAAAGAGCTTTACAACCCTAAGGCCTTCTTCACTCACGCGGCATGGCTGGATCAGGCTTGCGCCCATTGTCCAATATTCCCCACTGCTGCCTCCCGTAGGAGTCTGGGCCGTGTCTCAGTCCCAGTGTGGCTGATCATCCTCTCAGACCAGCTACGGATCGTCGCCTTGGTGAGCTCTTACCTCACCAACAAGCTAATCCGACGCGGGTTCATCTCGAAGCGCATAAAGCTTTCCCCGATCCCTAAAGACCGGGCGTATGCGGTATTAGCCGCCGTTTCCAGCGGTTATTCCCCACTTCGAGGCAGATCCCCACGCGTTACTCACCCGTGCGCCACTCGCCGGTTCCCGAAAGAACCTTCCCGTTCGACTTGCATGTGTTAAGCCTGCCGCCAGCGTTCGTTCTGAGCCAGGATCAAACTCTCAAGTTCATTCGCCATGAAACAGATCCCGATAAATCAGAAACCATCCCAAAGCTTTGACGGAGCCTCGTCCAGGCACAATCTTACGCAGACACTCCCGGTCCAAACCAGCCGAAGCCAGCCACAAACCAGAAGCTCTTATCATCAGAATGCGCCAGCACGAGTTATACTCCAGCCCGGCCAAACAAACAGCCAAACCGCCGCCCGCGCATCCCTTCCATTTCCGATTCACAATAAACTAGAACAGCAACGCAATATCAGTCCGCGTCGAATGCACCACCTTCCCAAGGGGAGGGGTGCAACTTTTCACTATAACGAATTAATTGTTTCTGCGCAACATGAATGTCACTACAGAACCGCCGCCGCCTTGCCGTCGACCCGGTATCCCGGGCCGCTGAAGGCGGCAGCGGCATGGGATATAAGCGAGGCGCCGATGCTTGTCCAGCCTTCGCAGCGAACAAAATGAAGTTTTTTTCAATGGCGCCGAATCGAGCCGCGAAAAGCCCGCTATATCAGGCCGAGCGCCCGTAGTTCGGCCGCCATTTCCGGCGGCATTTCCCCATCGGCGCCGGCGTCACCGATATCCGGCGGTGCATCGGCCGGTTCCAAATATCGCCAGCCCTGGAACGGGCGCCGCGGCCAGGCGACGGTTTCCGTAAGCCCGGGTATGAGGATCAGCCGGCAGCGGCGGGTGCCTTCCTCGTCGGTCACGGCTTCCAGCTCGCATACGCGCTGCCGGGCCCGGATGGCGCCCTTGATAACCCAGTAGATGGAGCCGCCGTCCAGAAGTTCCGCGGCCCGGCGCGGCATATGGCGCGTCTGATGCCACAACCGGTCGCCCAGCCCGGAACGCCGCGCATCCTGGAGCCTGCGTTGCTGGAGCGCGGACAGGTGCTCCACGCTCTCCACGCCGACGCTGAGCTTGATCAGATGAACGGTCATGTTATGGCGTGCGGTGTAAGAGCCACGCCGCTAGGCCATGTGCCGGCGGGCAAGCTCTTGAAGCGCCGCCAGAATGGCGCCGTTTTCCTCTCCCGCTTCGGCAGGGACAGCCAGGGAGTCGCTCAACCGGATCATATCCGTGATACGCCGTTTGACCGCGTCACGGAATCCGTCGCCATGGGCGTCGATGGCGTGTTCCGCCCGGGCCGGCATGGCCGGATCGAAATCAAATGCCGGTCCGTCGTCATCGTCGGTTTCATTATCGCAGGGCATGAATTTTCCCGTCCCCGCCTACGGCCCTTCCAGCGTCAGCAATTCGTCGCCGTCCGCGACCTGGTCGCCGGCTGCGCAGCGCAACTGCGCCACGACGCCATCCGCGGTTGCGACGACGATATGTTCCATTTTCATGGCCTCAAGCACGACCAGCGCCTGGCCGGCCCGGACTCTGTCGCCGGCGGCGGTGTGGATGGCGACGATACGGCCCGGCATCGGGGCGGTCAGCCGTCCGCCCGCGGCGGGCGCCTGCCGCGCGGCGATGGCGGCGGGATCGACCCGCAACAGCCGGTGGCTGTGTCCCGGCATGACGATCTGCATCGAGTCTCCGTCGCGGCGCACGGTCGCGGTCATTCGCGCGCCGCCGATTTCCGCAAGCATCGCGCCGTCATTGTCCAGGGCGCCTCGCACCAGCATGTCGCAGCCGTCCATGGTCAGCCGGTGGCCCCCGGCTTCCGGTATGGCCCGGATTGTCATGACCGGCCCGTTACGGACGGTACCGTCGGTAAAATGGAATACGGTTTCTGCGGCGCCGCAGAGCCGCCACCCGTCGCGCGCATGCCAGGGCGAATGCGGATCGGGGGAATGCGCGGCGCGGTCCGCCGTCCGCGCCGCGATGTCCAGCAATTCTGACAGGGCCGCCAGCGCAAGAACCTCCCGGCTTGCCGGCGGCGATTCGGGAATGATGTCGGCCGCGTGGATGTCGATGAATCCGGTTTCCAGCGCCGCCGCGCCGAAGGCCGGGTGCGCCGCGATCGCCGCCAGAAAGGGCAGGTTGGTGGTCAGCCCGGCAATCTCGGTTGTCCGCAGCGCGCTCCGCAGGCGGCGCAGGGCGCCGTCCCGATCATGGTCCCAGGCGATGATCTTGGCGATCATCGGGTCATAGAACATGGATACGGAATCGCCTTCGCGAATGCCGGTATCGATCCGGATATGCGGCGAGGGGGCGGGAAACCGCAGATGCGCCAGCCGCCCGGTCTGCGGCATGAAATTCTTCTCGGGATTTTCCGCGTAGAGCCGCACTTCGACCGCATGGCCGTTCGCGGCGATGTCGTCCTGGTTCCGCGGCAGGGGCCCGCCGGCGGCGACGATGAGCTGCCACTCGACCAGATCGAGTCCGGTGATCATTTCGGTGACCGGATGCTCGACCTGCAGCCGCGTATTCATTTCCATGAAATAGAAATCGCCCGGCTGCCCCTCCGGGCCGGTATCGACGATAAACTCCACCGTACCCGCGCCTTCATAGCCGATGGCCCTGGCCGCGGCGATGGCGGCATCGCCCATGGCGGCGCGCATCGTCGGGATGACGCCGGGCGCCGGGGCCTCCTCGACGACCTTCTGGTGCCGCCGCTGGATGGAGCAATCGCGTTCGAAAAGGTGCACCGCGTTGCCATGGCGGTCGGCGAATACCTGCATCTCGATATGGCGGGGCCGGGTGACGTATTTTTCGATCAGCACCGTATCGTCGCCGAAACCGGATTTTGCCTCGCGCTGTGCGCCTTCAAGCGCCTTGATGAAGTCCGCCGCCGCGTCGACCCGCCGCATGCCGCGCCCGCCGCCGCCGGCCGAAGCCTTGATGAGTACCGGATAGCCGATCGTAGCGGCGGCCTCCGCCAGAATCGCCGGGTCCTGATCGTCCTCATGATAGCCGGGCACCAGCGGCACCCCGGCTTCCGCCATGATGCGCTTGGCGTTGACCTTCGACCCCATCGCCCGGATTGCCGCGGGCGGCGGGCCGACGAATACGGCTCCGGCCCCGGCGACGGCTTCCGCGAACGCCGCGTTCTCGGACAGGAAGCCGTATCCCGGATGCACGGCGTCGGCGCCGCTGCGGCGAACGGCCGCGACCAGCCGGTCGATATCCAGATAGCTTTCCCGAGCCGGCGACGGTCCGATATGGAGCGCGGAATCGGCCAGGGCGACGTGTCGCGATTCGGCATCCGCGTCCGAATAGACCGCAATCGTGCGCAGCCCCAGGCGCCGCGCCGTCGCGATAATGCGGCAGGCTATTTCGCCGCGATTGGCAATGAGCAATGTCTCGAACATGGCCGGTATTGTTAGAGCATGCGACCGGCCCCGGCTAGCCGCAATGACGCGTAACCATCGCGTGGCCCCTCCTTTTTTATCATAGCGGACGCGATATTCATCGGACGAAACCATGATTGTCGTTCCGGATTAAAAGCATAAGTTCGCAGAGAACAAAAAAAGAACTTGCGTGTGAGAACAAATAGTGTACACTGGCCGTCTGTTTACAACCCTTCGATGCCGTGGGATATGGGAGAAAATCATGTCGAATTCCGCATTACAGCTCGTACAAAAGGACAGCATGGACAAGACCAAGGCGCTGGACGCCGCTCTCGCACAGATTGAAAGGTCCTTCGGCAAGGGATCCATAATGAAGCTTGGCCAGCATGGTCAGGCGGTCGAAATCGATTCGGTTTCGAGCGGGTCGCTGGGGCTTGATATCGCGCTAGGCATCGGCGGGTTTCCGCGCGGCCGCGTGATCGAAATTTACGGGCCGGAAAGCTCGGGCAAGACGACGCTGGCGCTTCATGTCGTCGCGGAAGCCCAGAAACTGGGCGGCACCTGCGCATTTGTGGATGCGGAACATGCGCTCGATCCGGGGTATGCACGCAAGCTCGGCGTCAATCTGGACGAATTGCTGATTTCACAGCCGGATACCGGTGAACAGGCGCTGGAAATCACCGATACACTGGTGCGTTCCGGTGCAATTGATGTGCTGGTCGTCGATTCCGTGGCCGCCCTGGTGCCGCGGGCCGAACTTGAGGGTGAGATGGGGGATACCCATGTCGGGCTGCAGGCGCGACTGATGAGCCAGGCGCTGCGCAAGCTGACATCGTCCATTTCGCGTTCGCGCTGCATGGTGATCTTTATCAACCAGATACGGCTGAAGATCGGTGTCATGTTCGGCAATCCGGAAACGACGAGCGGCGGCAACGCCCTGAAGTTCTACGCAAGTGTCCGTTTGGATATCCGCCGGATCGGCGCCATCAAGGACCGGGATGACGTGGTCGGCAACCAGACCCGGGTCAAGGTCGTGAAAAACAAGGTCGCGCCGCCATTCAAGGTCGTCGAATTCGATATCATGTATGGCGAGGGTATTTCGAAGACCGGCGAATTGCTGGATCTTGGCGTCAATGCGGGGATCGTCGAAAAATCCGGATCGTGGTTTTCCTATGACAGCCAGCGGATCGGGCAGGGGCGCGAGAACGCCAAGCGGTTCCTGTGCGAAAACCCCGATGTCGCCGCCAGGATTGAATCAAAGATTCGCGAAAATGCCGGCCTGATCGCCGAAACCATGCTGGACGGTTCTTCCGGTGACGATGACGCCTCTCCCGACGATACCGGGCCCGGTAATCCGGGTCCTGACGATGCGGCGACGGACGGCGTGTAACGGGTTTCGGGCCCGATAAGGGAATGGTGAATGGCCGGCTTCGTCGCATTCCACGGCAGGCCGGCCATTTCAACTGCCAGGGGGCTGAGTTGATTGGCCATTGTGTGTCGCCGGGTAAGAATGTTCCTCCGGCGCGGCCGGAAACCGGCGATGGCCTGGATCAGCGAATGGCCTTCAGCGCGGCGGTAAAGCCTATTAGCGAGATCGGGACATTGAACGGCTGTCGGTTTCCGCCGACAAAGGAAACAGTGCCGTTGCTGCCCTGCTTGAACAGGTCAAGGAAATTCCGGTCAAATCCAAAGCGGGCCCGGCAACCGTTCGGCAGGCAGACCTCGATTGTCAGTTCATAGGCCTGCCCGTCGTCGATCTTCAGGGTAATGCCGGAGGGCAGGTGGACGCCGAGGGGCACGACAAGGACGCCGATTGGCGTTTCACCTTCTCCCTGATAACCGACGAAAAACCGCAGGACCGGTTCGCCGCTGTCCTTCACGACGATATTCTGAAACATCTGGCAGACGGCCGGTGCCCCCGTCGGGGAATTGCACTGGACGCGCCAGGCGTCGAAGATCTGCCCGTGCGGATTCTGTGCCTGTACCGGGGATGCAAGGAAAAGGCAGAGGAGCGCGGCGGTCAGGGAAACAATTGTGAAATTGAAGGACATGGTCTCGATACTGTGCGTGTTGGGAACAACTCCGGGCCGATCCGGCATGCGGGAGTTTACGCGAAGCGCGCGGATGACTTCCATATCCAATATCGGACCCGGCGCCAGGCTACTCCCCGGTGCGCCGTTGTTCGCTGGACAGGATAAGACCTCCGGGCTAAAACGCCGTTTCGCGGGGTTCGGGAGCATTGGCAAGGCGGATCGAATCCGTTTCTATCCGCGCGTGGAAGCGTAAAAAAAACAAGGGTGCAAGTCATGCAGGGCGCCAACGAAATCCGGACCGCGTTTCTGGACTATTTTAAACGCCATGATCACGAAGTCGTTGCGTCATCGCCGCTGGTGCCGCGCAACGATCCGACTCTCATGTTCACCAATGCGGGCATGGTGCAGTTCAAGAACGTGTTCACCGGCGCGGAACAGCGGTCCTATGACCGCGCCACGACATCCCAGAAATGCGTGCGCGCCGGCGGAAAGCACAACGATCTCGAAAACGTCGGATACACGGTCCGGCACAATACGTTTTTCGAAATGCTCGGCAATTTTTCGTTCGGCGACTATTTCAAGGAACGGGCCATTGAACTGGCCTGGAACCTGGTCACGCGGGAATTCGGTCTCCCGGTCGAAAAACTGCTTGTCACGGTTTACGCCGATGACGAAGAGGCGTTCGGCCTGTGGCGCAAGGTTGCCGGACTGCCGGAAAGCAAGATCGTCCGCATCGGGACGTCGGACAATTTCTGGGCGATGGGCGATACCGGTCCCTGCGGGCCCTGTTCGGAAATTTTCTACGACCACGGTCCGCATATTCCCGGCGGACCGCCCGGAAGTCCGGACGAGGACGGGGACAGGTTCATCGAAATCTGGAACCTGGTCTTCATGCAGTTTGAGCAGGTTTCCGCCGACACGCGCCTCGTTCTGCCGCGTCCGTCGGTGGATACCGGCATGGGGCTGGAGCGGATCACCGCAACCCTGCAGGGCACCAATGACAGCTACGCGATCGATCTGTTCCGGTCCATCATCGAAGCGTCCGCGCATCTGACAAGTTCCGATCCGGATGGCAAGAGCGCCGTATCGCACCGCGTGATTGCCGATCACCTGCGGTCGACATGTTTTCTGATCGCCGATGGCGTGCTGCCGTCGAATGAGGGGCGCGGCTATGTGCTGCGGCGGATCATGCGCCGCGCCATGCGCCATGTTCACCTGCTGGGCAGCCAGGAACCGCTGATGTGGCGGCTGGTGCCGACCCTGGTCAAAATGATGGGGCAGGCCTATCCCGAACTGGTGCGCGCCGAGGCGCTGATCACCGAAACGCTCCGCCTCGAGGAAAGCCGGTTCAACCGGACACTGGCGCGCGGCATTCGGCTGCTTGAGGAGGAAACCGCGAAATTGGGCGATGGCGCCACGCTGCAGGGCGATGTCGCGTTCCGACTGTACGATACGTACGGGTTTCCGCTCGACCTGACGCAGGACATCCTGCGCGGCCAGGGCAGGCAGGTCGATCTGGCCGGCTTCAATGCCGCCATGGCCCGCCAGCGGGAAGAAGCCCGCAAGAACTGGAGCGGATCGGGTGAGGCCGCGACGGAAGCGGTCTGGTTCGATCTTCGCGAAAAACTGGGCGCCACGGAATTCCTCGGCTATGCGACGGAGCAGGCCGAAGGAGTGGTCGCCGCCATCATCGTCGATGGCAAGAACGCTGACGCCGCCAATGAAGGCGACGAAGCGGCGGTGCTCGTCAACCAGACTCCCTTTTACGGGGAATCGGGCGGACAGGCGGGTGACACCGGATCCATGTATACGGGCGACGGCGACGAGTTTGTCGTGCGGGACACGCAAAAGAAGGTCGATGACGTCATTGTCCACCTGGGGACGGTACGCAAGGGGACGCTTCGTGTCGGCGACGTGGTCGAAATGCATGTCGAGGGCGGCCGGCGTTCCAGGCTACGCGCCAACCATTCGGTGACGCATCTCCTGCATGAGGCGCTGCGCCGCCAGCTTGGGGACCATGTGACCCAGAAGGGCTCGCTTGTCGGTCCCGGCTATCTGCGATTCGATTTCAGCCACCCGAAACCGGTGTCGGAAGACGAACTGACGGCGGTCGAAGCCGCAGTAAATGCACGCATTGTCGCGAACAGCGAGGTAACGACGCGGCTGATGACCCCGGATGACGCGGTCAAGGCAGGCGCCCTGGCGCTGTTTGGCGAGAAATACGGTGAAGAAGTTCGCGTGGTCTCCATGGGCGGCGATGCCCGCGACATTTTTTCGGTCGAACTATGCGGCGGCACTCATGTCAGCCGCACGGGCGACATCGGATATTTCGTCATCACCAACGAATCCGCTGTGGCGGCGGGCGTGCGGCGGATCGAGGCCATGACGGGCGCGGCGGCGGTCCAGTACGCGAAGGAACAGACCGCGCGGCTTCGCGAAGCCGCGGCGATCCTGAAATCATCGCCGGGCGATCTTGCGGAACGGATCGGCGCCCTGCTGGAAGAACGCCGTCGCCTGGAACGGGAGCTTTCGGATTTGCGGCGCAAGCTGGCAATGGGCGGGGGCGCGGGCGCGGAAAAATCGTCCGAAGTTAAAAAAATTGACGGGATTGCCTTCGCCGCCCGCGTGCTCGCGGATGTGCCGGCCAGGGAATTGAAGCCGCTGGCGGATTCCCTGAAATCGCAGATCGGCAGCGGCGTTGTTGTGCTTGTTGCGGTCGCTGACGGCAAGGCGTCTATTGTTGTCGCTGTCACGGATGATCTGACAGACCGGCTGAATGCGGTCGATCTGGTGCGGGTCGGGTCGGTCGCGCTGGGCGGCAAGGGCGGCGGCGGCCGTCCCGATATGGCGCAGGCGGGCGGGCCGAACGGCGCGTCCGCGGCCGAGGCCATTGCCGCGATAGAGGCCGCGCTTGCCGGCCAGGGTTGATCGCGGCTATGTCGCCGCATAGTCTTTGCCACAGTTTTTCACGGACAGCACAGGGCCAGAGCATGCGTTTCGATAGCACCGACAGTTATATCGCCACAGAAGACCTGCGCGTCGCCGTGAATGCCGCCGCGGTGCTGGAAAGGCCGCTCCTGATCAAGGGAGAGCCGGGAACCGGCAAGACGGTCCTGGCGCAGGAGGTCGCGCGCGCGCTGGAAATGCCGCTGATCGAATGGCACGTCAAGTCGACGACTACGGCGCAGCAGGGGTTGTACGAATATGATGCCGTGCGGCGCCTGCGCGACAGTCAACTGGGCAATGACAGCGTGCACGATATCGCCAACTACATCATGCGCGGCAAGCTGTGGGAAGCGTTCACGAACGATACCAAGCCGGTCCTGCTGATCGACGAAATCGACAAGGCGGATATCGAGTTCCCGAACGACCTGCTGCTGGAACTCGATCGCATGGAGTTCTTCGTTTACGAAACCCGTGAAACGGTGCGCGCGGTCAACCGACCGATCGTGATCATCACATCGAACAATGAAAAGGAACTGCCGGACGCGTTCCTGCGGCGCTGCTTCTTCCACTATATTTCATTCCCAGACCGGGACACGATGCTCCGGATCGTGAACGTGCATTATCCCGATATTCAGGGCGAACTGGTTCGTGAGGCGCTTAACCTGTTCTATGACGTCCGGGAGGTTCCAGGGCTGAAAAAGCGGCCGTCGACTTCCGAGTTGCTCGACTGGATCAAACTGCTGATGACGGAGGATATTCCCGCCGAAGTCCTGCGCAGCAAGGATCCCAGCAAACTGATCCCGCCGCTGTACGGCGCCCTGCTGAAAAACGAACAGGATGTGCAGTTGTTTGAACGGCTGGCGTTCATGTCCCGGCGCGAACAGCGCGGCGGCGACTGACGGGGACCGGTTTGCGGCGGGCTGCTCGCGGCCTGCGTCAGTACCCGCCGGAATTGGGAGCGCCGCCCCAGCCTTCGACGATTTTTCGGGCATTGCTGCGGTCGGTTCGCTTGAAAAGGTTCATGCCGCGCGAAAAAGCAGGCGATTGCCGGAAAATCCCGAAGGGGCGGGTACCCTGTACGTGGCACAGGATTTCGGAAAACGTATCGGCGTCCAGCCCCGCCGCCCGGCAGGCGACGGCCAGTCCCTCCGGACCCATGTCGTAAAGGGTACGGGTCGTCGTCGCGGAGTCAAGCCCTGTCAACTCCTGGAACATGTCCTCGAACTTCAGGATGTCCTGTAGTTCGAGTGCGCGCCGCAGGGACTCCGGCGATGGGCGTCCGGTCCACTCCTGCGGCTTCTCCGCTTCCGACGCCGGCCGGGCGTTCGACGATATGGCGCGTTTCAGCGCCTGTGACACGGCTTCCTCGATTTCCATGTCCGAGACCGGAAACATCGTTGAAATCTGCTGCTGCAGGGCGTCGCTGACCCATTCATACATGCGGTAAGCCAGCGACGCGGGAAGGTCCCGGCGCGATAGCAGCAGTTCCTGATATTCTTCGGTAACCAGGGATTCATCGACAAGCCGCGACAGCGACTCGTCGTTGAACAGGGCCCCCTTGTTCTGAAGCAGTGATTTCAGGGCTTTGGTATCTCTCGTATCGACAAAGGCCTCGCTCACGTTTTCGGTCAGCGTCTCGCGTCTCGAAATGGCGAGGCGGAACCTTGTGGTCCGCTGGTGGATCAACGCGATCAGGTCGGCGTCGTCCAGTATCGGACTTCGCAAGAGTACGGGTTCGGCGACATCGAAGACGTCGTTCGCCAGCATGACGATCAGATCATGCGGCGCATCGGCCCGTTTCGCCAGGCCGTCCGCCAGGTTCTGCCGGACATGAATTTCGATGTCCCGGATAATTCCCCGGACAATATCGAAAAACAGGGACATTTCGCGCGGATCCGGCCGCCGGCCGGGCGCAAGGCACAGGGCCGTCAATGTCTCGGCTAGCCTGTCCTTGTCGGAAATCTGGCCGGATGTCACGATCCGTTCCAGTTCCCGCCTGCCATCTGTTTCCATCCCGGAACCCCTGCCGAACACTATGTACGGCCGAGTATACCACATACCGGGAATACAACGCGATTAGAAGGGATTGTGGGCGTATTCTGATGGCTTCCAGGGGGCTTTTCCCGCCTCCCCATAGTCGGTATGCTTCGCATCTCCAGAGGATGCATGACCATGTTTATAAATCTTTTTCAGGAACTGCGCGGCGCCGGACTGCCCGTATCGCTAAAGGAATACCTCATCCTTATGGAAGCGATGCAAAAGGGGGTGGCGGCATACAGCATTGACGATTTTTATTACCTGAGCCGCGCCACCCTGGTGAAGGACGAACGCCATCTTGACCGTTTCGACCGTGTTTTTGGCCACGTCTTCAAGGGACTTGAGCCGCCGGAAGGGGATATGCAGGCAGAAATTCCCGAAGAATGGCTCCGCAAGCTGACCGAGAAACACCTGTCGGAGGAGGAAAAGGCCCTTATCGAGTCGCTGGGCGGCTGGGAAAAGCTGATGGAGACGTTGCGGCAGCGTCTGGCGGAACAGGAAAAACGCCATCAGGGCGGCAGCAAATGGATCGGCACCGCGGGCACCTCGCCCTTCGGCGCCTATGGCTATAATCCTGAAGGAGTGCGCATCGGCCAGGATGAATCGCGGCACCGTCGCGCGGCCAAGGTCTGGGACAGGCGCGAATTCCGCAATCTCGACGATACGGCGGAATTGGGAACGCGGAATATCAAGCTGGCGCTACGGCGCTTGCGCCGTTTCGCCCGCGACGGACAGCCGAGTGAATTCGACCTTGACGGCACCATCAGCGCCACGGCGCGCAATGGCGGCTATCTGGACATCAAGATGATTTCCGAGCGCCGCAATACCATCAAGGTGCTGCTGTTCTTCGATATAGGCGGGTCGATGGACGATCATGTGAAAATCTGCGAGGAACTGTTTTCCGCGTCGCGATCCGAATTCAAGCACCTCGAATACTTCTACTTCCATAACTGCATGTATGAAACGGTCTGGAAGGACAACCGCCGCCGCCATAGCGAGCGCATCGACCTGCAAGAAGTGTTGCGGACCTATCCGTCGGACTACAAGGTGATATTCGTGGGCGACGCGACCATGAGTCCCTACGAAATCACCTATCCCGGCGGCAGCGTCGAACACTGGAACGAAGAGGCCGGCGCCGTATGGATGCAGCGGGTGCTGGATACCTACAAACATGCGGTGTGGCTGAATCCGCAGCCGATGCGCAACTGGAGCTATACGCCGTCGATCGAGATCCTGTCGCAGATCATGGAGGACCGCATGTATCCCCTGACGCTGGAAGGGCTGGATTCGGCGATGCGGGAACTGACCCATTGACGAAGGCGACCTCCCGGCAACGCCTGCTGGGCGCCGTGGCCATTCTGGCATTTGTGACCGCCTGTACCGCCCACCCGCCGTCCAGGACAGAAATCCCGGTGAGCGTCCCGGGCCACCGTACCGACATCGTCTCTGTGTGTTACGATTCCGGCGACCACAGCCGCGCCGAAATAGAGGCGGTTGCCCTCGCCATCTGCCCGGAAAATACGGCACAGATAACGGCCTGGCGGGTGGACCGGGTCCTGAACGAATGCCCGCTACTGAAAAAATCTCGGGTCAGCTTCATCTGCGCGCCGGCACGTCTCGGATACGGACAGTAATCCTTTCCGGAACCCCGCCTACCTTCACAGGTTTAAAGGAAACCTGTTGCGGTTCTATTGAAACCTGATGTGCTATAGGGCGGCCTGCAGATTCCGGTCAATCCTGTCCAGGAAGCCGCGGGTCGTCAACCAGCGCTGGTCCTCGCCGATCAGGATCGCGAGATCCTTGGTCATGAACCCTGATTCGACGGTATCGATACATACCTTCTCCAGGGTTTCGGCGAATTTCGTTACCTCCGGCGTATCGTCGAATTTGCCGCGATAGGATAGTGCGCGGGTCCAGGCGAATATTGACGCGATCGGGTTTGTCGAGGTTTCGTCGCCCTGCTGGTGCTGCCGGAAATGGCGCGTAACCGTTCCGTGTGCCGCTTCGGATTCAACTGTCCTGCCGTCGGGAGTCAGCAGAACCGATGTCATCAGGCCCAGGCTGCCAAAGCCCTGGGCGACCGTGTCGGATTGCACGTCGCCGTCATAATTCTTGCAGGCCCAGACATATTCGCCCGACCACTTCAGGGATGAAGCGACCATGTCATCGATCAGCCGGTGCTGGTAGATGATCCCCTTGGCGTCGAACTGTTCCTTGAATTCATTGTCAAAAATTTCCTGGAAAATATCCATGAACCGGCCGTCATAGACCTTGAGGATCGTGTTCTTGGTCGACAGGAAAACCGGCCAGCCGAGGCTCAATCCGTAATTGAAGCACGACCGGGCAAAACCGGCGATGGATTCATCCAGATTGTACATGGCCATGGCGATGCCGGGTTCCTCGAACCGGAATACCTCGCGCTCGATTGTCTCGCCACCGTCTTCGGGTTCGAAGCGCAGCGTCAGTTTTCCCCTGCCGGGAACCAGAAAATCCGTTGCCCGGTACTGGTCGCCATAGGCGTGGCGGCCGATAGCAATCGGGTGGGTCCATCCGGGCACCAGCCGCGGGACGTTCTGACAGATGATGGGCATGCGAAAAATCGTACCGCCCAGGATGTTCCGGATCGTCCCGTTCGGCGACCGCCACATCTGTTTGAGGTTGAATTCCTGCACGCGCCCTTCGTCCGGTGTGATCGTCGCGCATTTCACGCCGACGCCATGCTGTTTGATGGCGTTGGCGGAATCGACAGTCACCTGGTCATTCGTCGCATCCCGGTTTTCCATGCCCAGGTCGAAATAGATCAGGTCGATATCGAGATAGGGCAGTATCAGCTTTTCCTTGATGAAGGCCCACATGATCCGGGTCATCTCATCGCCATCGAGTTCGACAACCGGATTTGTAACCTTGATTTTATTCATCGAATTCTCCTGCGAAACGTCGTCCAACCCGTAATGGGGTCTAGCAGATGAACGGTTCAGATTAAATTAAAACAATGTCTCCGGCCTATTATTGCCCGCAGGGAAAGCGCAGGGTAATGTGGCTGCCAGTTCCGCCCGACGGATACGCGGCTTTCACAACCCCATAAATCAACGGGAACAAACCAATATGCTAGATTTGATGAAAATTGCTCGGACCGAGGCTGACGGCGGCGACCTGTTCGGTCTGCTTGAGGGGCTTTTCGAGCCGGCGGATGTCAAGCCGGAGGGCTACCCCGATGCTGTGGTCTGGAAGGGCGGAAACCATGACGGCTCCGTGAAGCCGGTTGCGCATTCCCTGACCGATGCCTATGCGCTGCTGGGCACGATTGCCGCGATCGATATCCTGGGCCTGCCGTTCTACGCCGTGCCGATGTGGTCGCAGTACCGCCACGATACGAAGCTGGCGTCGCTCGGCTGGTTTGGCAATATGCCTTGCACGTCGATCAAATGGTCGACGGCGGGCGATGCCTATGTCAATGACGGCAAGGGCGGCAAGGTTGTTGTCATGGGCAAGTCGGCGAATGCGCCGCTGCGCACCCAGGCCGGCGTCTTCTGCAACGTCCGCCCCTACGGCCGGATTACGGTTGTCCGCTGCATGCCCTGCCTGCCGTATTCCCAGGACCGGGCAAAGTTCAATGTCGATCCGAAGACCGGCATCGTGCATTCCGAGATGAATACGCCGGGCGTGCAGATGGCCTATGCCAACCGCCTGTTCCTGGAAATGGTGCACAAGAGCGGCAAGCTTGGCCGTGTCGCCATGAAGCCGACCCAGGCCATGGAGGACGGTATCAATGCCGGCCTGCATTCCTGGCTGCTGCAGGGCACGAAGTTCAAGGTCGGCCGCAAATACGCCGTCGACGGCTATGTCGAGCACAAGGAGGCCGTGGACCGCATCATCGCCCTGCTGCCAAAGGACTTCAAGAAGGGCATGGAGAACTGGGGCGGTCAGATCGAACAGCATATCGCTGACACGAATTTCGGCCTGATGCTGTGGGACCTGATCGAGAAGCGCGATTGCATCGTCCTCGCGACCGACCTTGACGGTGACCGCCTGACCGACCTGCTGGCCGACGTGTCCGACCCGATGCGTGCGTTCAGCGGTATGGTTGCAAAGCATCTCGGCAAGGACGTCAATACGCAGGAACTCTGGAACGAGATGGGTTACACGACCGGCAATGGCCGCGACATGACGTCGGTCATGCACCGTATGTCCGGGCCGCCGATCCATGAACAGACGCTGGGCTCCGCCGATGCGATGCTGCTGCGCCTGCTGGATGGCGATGAATCGATGGGCGGAACCAAGCAGCCCTATGATCCGCGCATTCATTTCGTGCTGATCCGCGACGCCTATCTGGATGCCAACCCGGGCAATGAGGAGTTGCGCAAATGGCTGGATGACGCGCTGGCGAAGTTCGATTCGGTCTACGGGAGCGAGCGCCCGGGATTCCTCGACGGGTACAAGAAGCTCAAGGCAACGATTAAGCCGTGGAAGGCCTGAGGTTCTGCCAAGGTGGAACGGAGGGCCGGCAGTTCTATGCCGGCCCTTTTCAGGCTGCAGCGGTACCGCCCATTGCTAAATCCATTTTTCTTCGAACGAAATCGTAGCAGCGGGCAGGGAATCCAGCAGCGGCAGGATCTCGCCGGTCGTGGCCGCGACGCTGAATAGCGAGCGTTCTGTTTCGCGCACGTAACGTTCCGCGATCTGGTTTTCGATGAGGCGGAGAAGATCCGTCCAGAATCCCTCGATATTGGCGAAGACGACGGGCATGTCGTGCAGTCCGAGCTGTTTCCAGGTCAGGATTTCGAACGCCTCGTCCAGCGTCCCAAGGCCGCCGGGCAGGACGACGATGGCGTCGGCGAGGGCGGCCATCCGCAGTTTCCGGTCATGCATGTTCTCGGTCACGATCAGTTCGGTGCAGCCCTTGTGCTCCACTTCCCGCGCTTTCAGGAATCGGGGAATGACGCCTGTCACGTCGCCGCCGGCTTGCAGCGCGGCGTCGGCGACGAGCCCCATCAGACCGACCCGCCCACCGCCAAAGACGAGCCGGATTCCGGCTGAGCCGATGCTTGTGCCCAAGTCTCGCGCGGCGGCCCGGTGGCTTTCCCGTGTGCTGCTGGATGATCCGCAGTAAACACAGAGCGTCTTGACGCCGGTCATTAATTACCCCGCTTTCCTGTCGCATGTCCGCAACCTGGACCAGGACCGATTAGGCGACTTGCCGGCCCTGTGCAAGATTAACTTGCATCCTGAATATGAAGTATTGTTAAAGCGTAAGTTTCCGGGCTGACGCGATTGACTGATCGAACAGGCGTTGAAGACAGGTCCTTGAGAGTAAAGGACGGCAAGGATGGCATTTTTCCAAAGAAACAGATAAGATGAAAACGTAAAATGGAAGGGATATTCGTGAATGCCCGGTATCTTGCGTAAATATCCATTGGCTCCCCGGTCATGCATTGCGTTGGCAGTGTTCGTGATTTTCGCGCTGCCACGACACGGGCACGGGGCGGTTTCGCCTGCCGAGACGCGTGGGGAGTATCTTTTCCATGTTGCCGGATGCGCCGGTTGCCATACCAGCGTCGAACCCAAGGGAGAATTGCTGTCGGGTGGCCGGCGGCTCGATACGCCGTTCGGCGCCTTCTATCCGCCGAATATCACGCCGGACCCGCAATACGGCATCGGCGGATGGTCTTACGAGGATTTTTCCCGCGCCATGCTCGAAGGGAAAGGACCGGACGGGATAATCTATTTTCCCGCTTTCCCCTATCCTTCATACACCGGCATGGCGGAGGCGGATTTGCGCGATCTCTGGGCGTTTCTGAAAACCGTACCGGTCGTGGCCGAGGCCGCCCCCGGCCATGACCTGAATTTTCCGTTCAATATCCGGGCGCTTGTCTGGCCGTGGCGATGGCTTTACTTTGAGGCGGGCGAAAAGCCGGTCGATACCACCCGTTCGGCGCAGTGGAACAGAGGGGCATATCTGGTTCGCGCCGTTTCGCATTGCGGTGAGTGTCATACCCCGCGAAACTTCCTCGGCGGGTCGGATAACGAACGGGAACTGGCGGGAAATCCGAACGGACCGGACGGCAAGCGGATTCCGGACATCACGCCGGATCCGGAGAATGGCATCGGTGCGTGGAGCACGGGCGATATCAAGTCGTACCTGGAGATGGGTATCCTGCCCGATGGCGATTTCGCCGGCGGCGCCATGGTGGAAGTGATCGAAAACAGTACCAGCAAGATGACGCCGGAGGACCGCGAGGCGGTGGCGATATTTTTGAAATCCTTACCGGCATCCGGGAGCCTCTGACAACGCCCGGTGACCAGGGGTCGTTTTATTGCGCTGGCTGTTATGGATGGACTCGGTGTAGCGTGTTTTGCAAAACGAGCGGCATGAAAACGCCTGCTGATAAAATATTTGAGGTGCTGTGAAACGATATCTTTATATCGGTATTCTGGGATGCTTGGTCGCAGCCGGCGCTATCGTATTGACCTACTGGCAGACCGAGGACCATTTCCTCGAATCGAAACTGGCTGTGGAAGGTTCCGCTGAGGATTCCCGGGCAAGCCGTAACGCACGCGGCACCGGAATACCGGTTCCCGTACCCCCGCCCGTTGCGGCTTTCGGGACTGACCGGGCTCATCCGGAGAAGACGCCCGCGGCGGAAACGCCGACGGCCGACGGGAAATCACGGAATGCCAGCGCGGCCCAGCCTCGGCGGGAAAAGCCTGACAGTCCCGCCGGCGTTTCCATGCCGGTATTCGATGTCGTTCGGGTCAACCCGGAAGGTGACGCCCTGATCGCGGGGCGTGCACCGGTAGGGGCGGAGGTTGGTATTTACGACGGCGACAAGCGGACGGGTACCGCGATAGCGGACAGCCGGGGCGAATGGGTATATCTGCCGGGTGAACCCTTGCCGCCGGGACAGCGTGAAATCGGCCTTTCGCTGATCGGCAAGGACGGAACGGAATCGCGCTCGGAATCCGTAGTCGTCCTGATGGTGCCGGACCGGAATCTGGCGAAGGCGCCGGTATCCGCGTCGATGCCGCAGGACGGCACCGAGAAGAAATCCGAAGGCGTTCTCGCCGTGCTGGTGGCCCGGGAGGGCAACGCGCCCAGTCGCATTTTACAGAAACCGTCCGAAGCGCAAGGCCTGGGCGACAAGGCATTATCCATCGACGTGATCGATTACGACGACAAGGGCAATGTCAGTATAGGGGGCAAGGCGACGCCCGGAACCAGCGTCCAGGTGTATGTCAACAACAATCCCGCCGCGCAGGCTGTACTGGTTTCTCCCGATGGAAACTGGCAGGTCAAACCGGAAGGAAATATCGGCGTCGGGGTCCATACGCTTCGGGTTGACGGCCTTTCCGACAACAAGGTTGTTGCGCGCGTCGAAATGCCGTTCTCGCGCGCAGAGCCGCATACTACCGCCGATGCGGCAAATGGAATAGTCGTGGTGCAACCGGGCAACAGCTTGTGGCGCATTGCGCGGCGTACGCTGGGCGCCGGCGTCCGGTACACGGAAATTTACGACGCCAACCGCTCAAAGATCGTTGATCCGGACCTGATCTATCCCGGACAATTGTTTTCACTACCGGACCCGAATTGATCCTGCCGACTGTTGCGTTATGTGTATGAGGTCGAGTCAGGACCGGTATTCGCGCGCACGGTTGCGATGCCGGCGATGAACGACTGTGCCGTCACGGGCGACTTTGTCCGGTGCCGGTGATCAGTTCCCTTCGCCGCTTCGGGGAAAACGGTCGCACGGTTGGGTGCCGGAACCGGTTGCATCGAGCATCTACATCATGTCGACACGCCTCTGTACGTTTTCCGCGGTGAACGGGAATCATGGCGGTCGCGAACCTTTGTAATCGGGCGTTACTGGCATTATATGGGCAGGAACGCTAGATCAGATCATGGTTGGTTGGCATCGCCGTTGGCGATCCAACGGCCATGTGGATCTGATCTGTCTTGTTGAAGACATAGCACACCAGGTTTGAATGAAACCTGTGGCGGTTTCATTCAAACCTGGTGTGCTATAAACAATTGTTACCGGGTCCCGCCACGCTAATGGTGGATTGCGGGCCGGCCACTGAAATGGCGGCGAGATTTGTATGTATGAAGTATTGAAGCCGGTTCTGGTACCAATTCATCGCGAAGGCTGGCCTTTTATTGCGATATTTGCGGCTATTGCACTGGTGCTTGGCTGGATATGGGCCCCGCTCTTTGTCCCGGGCATTCTGCTCACCGTGTGGTGCGTGTATTTCTTTCGCGATCCGGACCGGATGACGCCCGTCCGGCCAGGGCTGGTGGTCAGTGCGGCCGACGGACTCGTTCAGATGATAGAACGCGTGTCACCGCCGGAAGAACTGGATATGGGCGAAACGCCGCTGACCCGTGTCAGTGTCTTCATGAACGTCTTCAATGTACATGTTAACCGAATTCCCATTGACGGGGTCATTGACAAACTGTCCTACCGGCCAGGCAAGTTCCTGAATGCGTCGCTGGACAAGGCGAGTGTGGACAATGAACGGCAGGCTGTCCGGATGGTAACGCTGGATGGACAGACCATTGCATTTGTTCAGATTGCCGGCCTCGTCGCGCGGCGGATTCTCTGTAATCTGTCCATTGACCAGCAGGTCCGGACCGGGGAACGGTTTGGCATGATCCGGTTTGGCAGCCGGTTGGACGTCTATCTGCCGGAAGGCGTCGCGCCACTGGTGTGCGTCGGACAGACCTGCGTGGCCGGCGAAACAGTACTGGCCGATTTGGCGGCCGGTGAAACGAGGCGGGAAGGGGAGATGCGCTGATGCTGCGTTCGCGTAATCACCATGCCCAGCGACGCCGGCTCAGGGGACTGTCCGTCGGCAAGCTGATTCCGAACATCATTACGGTTTCCGCCGCATGCTGCGGTCTGACCGGTATCCGGTTTGCCATTGAGGGCCGTTGGGACTACGCGGTGACGGCGATCATCGTCGCGGCGATTCTCGATGCGCTTGATGGCAGAATGGCCCGGATATTGAGGGCATCCAGCGAATTCGGCGCGGAACTCGATTCACTTTCCGATATCGTCAGTTTCGGTGTCTCACCTGCCATTATCCTCTATTTCTGGACCCTGCAGGACGCGGGCGGCGTCGGTTGGGCCATCATCCTGTTCTATATCGTCTGTTGCGCATTGCGGCTTGCCCGGTTCAACAGCATGCACGACAAGATGCCGCCCTACGCCTTCAATTATTTCACCGGAGTCCCGGCGCCCGCGGGTGCGTTGATGTCGCTGTTGCCGCTCGTGATCGCGCTCGGTTTCAATGCGGATTGGACGATGCATCCGCTCGTTACCGGAACCTGGGTGGCGATCATGGCGGCGCTGATGGTCAGCCGGATGCCGTCATATTCGTTCAAGCGGATCAAGGTGCCCCAGCGTTACGTCCTGCCGTTTCTCGTCGCCGTCGGCCTGACCCTGGCGGGGCTTGCCGCATTTCCCTGGATCGTTTTGACGGGTGTTGCCGTGGTATATCTTGGAACGTTTCCGTATTCAGTTCGCTCCTATACGCGCTTGAAGCGGGAAGCCGAAATCCTGCATGCCACGGTGCCGGAGAATCCGGGCGATGACGGTGAATTCCAGGTGGAAGATGACCAGAAGGACAGCGACGACTCCGGGACCAATATTCGGCCGCTCTGATCTGAACCTTGCCGTGGCAAGGTTTTGATATAGATCAAAGCGTTAACGAGGCTTCCATTGCATGTTATCCGTCTAACGAGGGAGGCGATGCGATGACGGACGGCGAAGTAATATACCTGTCGCTGGTTTGCGGCGCGGTGCTGATATTTTTTGTAGCCCTGGCCTATGGCTCAAGCACCGCGAGAAACAAAAGACGATAGGCCCGAGTTCGCTATTCGGGCGTCATGATGCGCCGGAAGTTGCGCAGGGATCGGACCCTTTCCGGAACCAATCTATTTGATTGAATTCGCGTATCGAATTGGCGTGTCTTGTTCATGCGCCTATCGCAATGTGCCGCGAAAAAGAGTATACTTTCTCTCAGGGTTACAAGCTGGCTTTCGATGCCCGCTCTGGATGAAAGTCATGCCTGAACATAAATGACGCTGTGTGAGGGGTGCGCACATGTCCGACAAGCGATTGCTTATTGTCGACGATCAGCCGGCACTTGGCGAAATAGTTCGCCGTACAGCGGTAGGCCTCGGGTATGACGTGAAGGTAACGACGCATGGCGAGGAATTCATGGCGGTATTCGACGATTTCAATCCGACGGCGATTGTCCTCGATATCGTGATGCCGGATATCGATGGAATCGAACTCGTTGCCTGGCTGGTGGACAGGGAATGCAGCGCCCGCATTCTTGTCGCCTCCGGATACAACAAGCGCTATGCAAAAATGGCGGAGACGCTGGGTATTGCCAAGGGCCTGGAAATCGGATTCCTGGAGAAGCCATACAGGATTGCCGAATTGCGCGACGCGCTGGTCGGTGTGAAGCCTGTTAGAGCACATCAGGACTGAATAGAACCACAACAGGTTCTATTCAGTCCTGATGTGCTCTATTTTCAACAAAATAGATCAAATTCACGGGATTGTTGGATCGCCATAGGCGATTCCAAGAAAACACGATCTGATCTACTCCGCTGCCACGGTTGACGGCGCATTGCCAAGGATCTCGTCCGTATGTTCGCCATGCCTGGGGGCCGGCCGCTTTATGCCGCCCGGGGTCTTCGACAGTTTGATGGGCGTGCCCAATATCCGGGTCGCGCCCGCTGCCGGGTGATCCACGGTGACGATCATGTCGCGCGCTTCCGTCTGCGGGTCGGCGAAGAGTTCCGCATGGTTCATGACAGGGCCGGCGGGGATGCCCCTGGCGTCAAGCAACCGGAACCATTCCATCGTCGTCTTCGTGACGAGCCTGTCTTCAAGGATGGCAACCAGTGCCTTGTTGTTCGCCACCCGGTCCGCCTTGGTGACAAAACGCGGGTCATCGATCAGTTCCGCACATCCCAGCACCTCGCATGTCAGGCTCCAGAAGCGCTGCGCCGCGGCGCCGATAGCGATATGGCCGTCGGCGGTCGGGAATATCTGGTAGGGGGCACTGCCGCGATGACGCTGGCCCAGTTTCTCCGGCGCCTGCCCCGTGGCGAAATAGGACGCCGCCTCGTAGAAGCCAAGCGAAATTCCCGCTTCGAACAGGGAGATATCGACCTGCTGCCCCGCTCCGGTTTTTTCCCGCGCGACCAGGGCGGTCAGTACGCCGATTGCGCCATTCATGCCGCCGCACAGGTCGGTAATGGGAATCGGCAGCCGGTGCGGCGGGCCGTCCTCGTCACCGCATATCGCCGCAAGGCCGGTCATCGCCTGGCTGATCAGGTCGAAGCCACCGCGCTTCGCATAGGGGCCGGTCTGCCCGAAGCCGGAAATCGAGCAATAGATCAGGCGCGGATTCAGGGCATGCATTGTCTCGTAACCGATGCCGATCCGTTCCGCCGTGCCGGGTTTGAAGTTTTCGATCAGAACATCCGCATCTTCTGCCAGGCGCTTGAAATCCGCCAGCCCCGCTGCGGTTTTCAGGTCGATAATGACGCTGCGCTTGTTCCTGTTCGCCAGCATGAAGGGGGCGCTTTCGCCACCAATGAAGGGGGGCGTCAGCCGCATGTCGTCGCCGACTTCGGGGCGCTCTATCTTGATCACATCGGCGCCCTGGTCCGCCAGAATCATGGCGCAATACGGTCCGGAAAGGTTTGAGGTGAGGTCCAGAACCTTGAGATGTGAAAGTGCCATTTTTATTTTCTCCGGTATCGCGTATCTATTGTCATAAGTTTGTAACACCGCCGGGGGAGATCTTCCGATCAGATGCTTTTCCGGCAGCCTAGGAAAGCAGATTTAGGACCATGACTGCAAATACTGTTCGAATTGTTCCGTCCGTACAGACGCCGCAATCCAAAACCGGCCGTTTCCGCCAGCTCCTCACCGATCCGGAGATGGCCTTTATCATGGAGGCGCATAACGGCCTGTCGGCACGTATCGTGGAAGAGGTCGGGTTCAAGGGTGTCTGGGCCTCGGGGCTCAGTATTTCGGCGGCGCTGGGCG
The DNA here is from genome assembly GCA_040905865.1 of Alphaproteobacteria bacterium. NCBI lineage: Bacteria > Pseudomonadati > Pseudomonadota > Alphaproteobacteria > Alphaproteobacteria bacterium. The sequence goes on along the minus strand of JBBDQU010000074.1, from coordinate 202,817 downwards.
TGCGCGACAACAATGAGGCATCCTGGACCCAGGTCCTGGAAGTGCTGGAGTTCATGTCCGACGCGACATCGATCCCCATCCTGGTCGATGGCGATACGGGATACGGCAATTTCAACAACATGCGCCGGCTGGTGACCAAGCTGTCCCAGCGCGGCATCGCCGCCGTCTGTATCGAGGACAAGCTGTTTCCCAAGACCAACAGCTTTATCGGTCGGGCGCAGCCGCTGGCCGATATCGACGAATTCTGCGGCAAGATCAAGGCGGGCAAGGACAGCCAGCTCGACGATGATTTCTGCGTCATCGCCCGGATCGAGGCGCTGATCGCCGGCTGGGGGGTGGATGAGGCGCTGCGCCGCGGCGAGGCCTATCATGCCGCTGGCGCCGATGCCGTGCTGATTCATTCCAAGATCGCGGAGCCGGATGAAATTTTCGCCTTCTGCAGGGAATGGGGTAACCGCTGTCCGGTGGTGATCGTGCCGACCATGTATTACGCGACGCCGACCCGGCAGTTCCGAGACCATGATATTTCGCTGGTGATCTGGGCGAACCACAATATGCGCGCGGCGATGCAGGCGATGCGGAATATCAGCGAAACGATTTTCCGCACCGAAACCCTGGCCGATGTGGAGGATACCATCCCGACCGTGGGCGAGGTCTTCAAGATCACCGGGAATGACGAACTGGCGGCGGCGGAATCCCGATATCTGCCAAAGCGGGGCGCGGGTTACGGCGCGGTCGTGCTGGCGGCGTCGCGCGGCAAGCGGCTGGGCAGCCTGACCGACGACCGGCCGAAATGCATGGTCGATGTACGCGGCCAGCCCGTGCTGCGCCGCCAACTGGCGATGCTGAACGGCGCCGGTATCCGCGATGTCACGATCGTGCGCGGCTACCGGAAGGAAGCGATCGACCTGGTCTCGGTGGCGACCGTCGACAATGACCGCTACGAAGTAACGGGCGAACTCTATTCGCTGAACTGCGCCCGCAAGGCGCTGAACCAGCCGACGCTGGTCTCCTACGGCGATATCCTGTTTCGCGACTACATGCTCGATGCGCTGCTCAAGGCGGAAGGCGATATCGTCATCGTTGCCGACGCGCTGTGGCGGGATCGCGAGCAGTCCGAAGCGGGCCTCGTCCGCGACCTCGTGGTCGGCGACCGGGCGTTTTCCACCGACTATCTGGACGACGCGCCGGTCAGCCTGGTGGAGGCCGGGCGCGATGCCAGCACCGAATCCGCGACCGGCGAATGGGTCGGCCTGCTGAAACTGAGCGAAGCGGGCGCGAGGGCGGTCGCCGCGGAGCTGGAAGCCATGGAATCCGATGGCAGCCTGGAAAAGGGCGACGTACCGGTCCTGCTGAACCGGCTGGTTGCGGCGGGTCACAATGTCCGGGTGCAGTATATCACCGGCCAGTGGCTCGATATTGACGACGCGCTGGACCTCGCCCGGGCGAGGAATATCGTATGATCAGGGCCGATGCGTTTCTGGACCGGGCGCTGGCCGCCGGGTACGACTTCTACACGGGCGTGCCGTGCTCGTTCCTGACGCCGGTGATCAACCGGGTCATCACCCGCAAGGATATCCGCTATGTCCCGGCGGCAAGCGAGGGCGAGGCGACCGCGATTGCCGCCGGCGCCTGGCTGGCGGGCCGCAAGACCGTGCTGATCTGCCAGAATTCGGGGCTCGGCAACGCCATCAACCCGCTAACCTCGCTGAACCATCCGTTCAGAATTCCGACGCTGATGATCGTCACCTGGCGCGGCCAGCCGGGGCTGAAGGACGAGCCGCAGCATGTGCTGATGGGGCAGATCACCGATGTCCTGCTGAACGATATCGGCGTACCGAACGAACCCTTCCCCAGCGAGGAAGCGGATATCGCACCGGCGCTGGAGCGCGCCTTCGCGCATATGGATTCGGCGGAACTGCCCTATGCGTTCATCATGGCGAACGGATCTGTGGCGTCCGAGGGGCTGGAGGAAACGCCGGCCCTGGCGACTCCCGGCGGCAATCTCAGCGACTTCACGACAGGCGGCGGTCGCCCGACCCGCTACAACACGCTGGAGCGATTGCTGAAGGTGACGCCGGACAATGCGGGGATCGTCTGTACCACCGGCAAGAGCGGCCGCGAGCTGTTCACCATCGATGACCGCAGGCAGCATATCTATCAGGTCGGTTCCATGGGCAGCGCCAGCGCGATGGGGCTGGGGATCGCGGTCAATGTCGACCGGCCGATTGTCGTGATCGATGGCGATGGCGCCGCGCTGATGAAGATGGGCAATATGGCGACCATCGGCGCGCAGGGGCCGAATAACCTGATCCACGTGCTGGTCGACAACGGCGTACATGATTCCACAGGCGGCCAGGCGACCGTGTCCGGCGGCGTGGATTTCGCCAGGATCGCGCTGGCCTGCGGCTACGCCAGCGCTGCCTCTGCGGACGATCTGGATGGCTTCGAGAAGGCGCTCAAGGCGGCCTATGCCAGCGATGGCCCGCATATGGTGCATATCCGGATCCAGCCAGGCAGCCTGGAAAAGCTCGGCCGCCCGACTGTTTCGCCCGATGCGGTGGCGCGTCGCTTCAAGGAATTTCTCGCCACCGCCGATTGAGACAGGAAAGCTCAATGCCGGCCGCGCTGTATGAACTCATCGATGATACAGGTCCGGGTTCGCCGTGGCTGGTCATGGTGCACGGAATCTCGCAGAACCGGCGCGCGTTCTCGGCCCAGCTTCCGGAGTTCCGCAAGACGCACCGGCTGTTGCTGATCGACCTGCCCGGCCACGGGCTGTCTTCCGCCGTGCCGGGCCCTTTCGGGGTCGAGGCATATGCGGCGAGCATCGCCGGTGCGATGGACGAAGCGGGTATCCTTCATGCGGCGTTTTGGGGCACGCATCTCGGCGCGGCGGCGGGACTGCTGCTGGCCTGCCGCGAATCCGAGCGGTTTACCGCCCTCATTCTGGAAGGACCGGTCTTTCCGGGGCGGCCAATGCCAGGCGTGGCGCAGATTCTGGCGCGGGTCGCCGATACCGCCCGGCAAGAAGGCATGCCGGCCGCGAGAAAACTCTGGTGGAACGAGTCCGGCTGGTTTGCTGTCATGCGGGATCGGCCCGTGGAATGCCGCGCCGCCGAGCAGCGCGCAATCATTGACGAATTCGAAGGCGCACCCTGGCTTGATACGGGCCTTATCGGCCCGATTACGCCACCGGACGATGACCTGCGGCAATTCCGGAAGCCGGTGCTGATCATGAATGGCGAGTACGACCTGCCCGATTTCCTGCAGTCCGCTGACGAGATTTCGGCTCTGCTGTCCGACTGCCGCCGTGTAACCGTCGCAGAAGGCGGCGGCTTCCCGTTCTGGGAATTTCCCGACGCGGTGAATGCCGAGGTGCGGGCCTTTCTGGCCACGCTGTAAGCGCGACGCAGTTCAGACGATTTTGGCGTCCTTCAATTTTGCGATCCGGGCCGCGTCGTAGCCCAGTTCTTCCAGCAGATCGTCCGTATCCTGCCCCAGTTCGGGACCGGGCCGGTTCGGCGTCGGCTCGCCCGTATGAAACGGCGCGTCCAGCATCCGGAACGCGCTGCCGTTCTGATGCTGCAATGTCTGTATCTTGCCGTTCCCGGTGACATAGGGATTGTCCAGCGCCTGCGCCACGTCGAGGATCGGCGCCGCGGGGACCGTCCCGGCGAAGATTTCAAGCCATTCCGCGGTTGTCTTCGTCGAAAGCTGCTCGTCCAGCATGTCCTGGATTTCCGGCCGCCGCGCCAGCCGGTCCTTGAAGGTCAGGTAACGTGGATCGCTCGCCCATTCGGGTCGGCCGATGGCGTTGCACAGCGCCGGCCAGAATTTTTCCTTGTTGCACATCAGGAAGACCCAGCCGTCCCTGGTCCTGTACTGGGCGCAGGGCGTCAAGGCCGGGTGCCCGGATCGCGGTTCGCGGCCCTGGTTGTGGCCGGTGTTCAGGTACCATGTGCCGGGATAGGACAGGTTGGTCATCGCCAGATCGAACAGGTTCACGTCGACATTCCGTCCCACGCCGGTCATCCGCGCGGCCAGGACGGCGGAAACGGCCGTATAGGCCATGCCAAGCCCGGTCATCAGGTCGACGATGGACAGGCCCATGCGCGTCGGGTTGCCTTCAGGTTCGCCGGTGAGCGAGAAATAGCCGGCTTCGGCCTGCATCAGGTAATCGTAACCGGGCCATTTCTGGCGCGGTCCTTCGCGGCCATAGGCGGTCAGAAAGGCGCAGACGATCCGAGGATTGATCCTGCCCAGCGTTTCGTATGTAAGGCCCAGTTTTTCCGGAACGTCGCCGCGCAGGTTGCAGGCCACGACATCGGCGGTCGGCACGAAGTCGTGCAGCACGGCCTGTCCTTCCGGGCTGCCGAGATCGAGCGTCAGGCTGCGCTTGTTGCGGTTGATGCTCTGGAAGAACAGGCTGCCGGAGCTGCTTTCGCCGTCATCGATAAAGAACGGCCCGACGCTGCGGCTCATGTCGCCGCCATCCTTCGGGTTCTCTATCTTGATGACCTCGGCGCCGAGATCGGCCATGTACTGCGTGCCCCAGGGGCCCGCGCCATATTGTTCGACGGCGAGCACACGCACGCCTGACAGCGGTAGCATTGCGGTCTCCTAAATGGGGTTACGGGCGATGAGCTGACGCGCGATGATGATACGCTGCAACTCGTTGGTGCCTTCGCCGATGGTCAGCAGCGGGGCATCCCGGTAATAGCGTTCGACGGGAAATTCCTTGGAATAGCCGTAGCCGCCATGGACCCGCAGCGCATCCATCGAATTGGTGACGGCGGCTTCGGTGGCGAACAGCTTGGCCATGCCGGCCTCCATGTCGCAGCGTTCGCCGCGGTCGAAGGCGTCGGCGGCCCGGTAGACCAGCAGCCGCGCGGCCTCGGTCCGGGTCACCATATCCGCGAGCATGAGCTGGATGGCCTGGTGTTCGGCGATGGGCTTGCCGAAGGTTTCGCGCTGCTGGGAATATTTCACGGATTCGTCCAGTGCGGCCTGCGAAACGCCGACGCCGCGCGCGGCGACGTTGATCCGGCCCAGTTCCAGCCCGCCCATGATATGCCGGAAGCCCTGGCCTTCGACGCCGCCGATCAGGTTCTCCGCCGGAACGTGGCAGTTCTCGAACAGCAGTTCGGCGGAATCGATCCCCTTGTAGCCGAGTTTCTCCAGCTTTCGGGACGGTCTGAACCCTTCGCCCTTTTCGACCAGGAAGACGCTGACGCCCTTGTGGCGCGGCTCCGCGTTCAGATCGGTTTTTACCATGACCGCAAAGCAATGGCCGTGGATGCCGTTGGAAATCCAGGTCTTGGTGCCGTTGATGCGGTAACCGTTGCCGTCGCGGTCGGCGCGGGTGCGGATCGCCTGCAGGTCGGTGCCGCAATTGGGCTCGGTCAGCGCGAGCCCGCCGCGGATTTCACCGGATGCGAATTTCGGCAGCCATTTGCGTTTTTGTTCCTCGGTCCCGTTGCGCTGCACGCAGGACGCCATGATGAGGTGCGAATTGAAGATGCCCGACAACGACATCCATTCCCGGCTGACCGCCTCGACGATCTTCGCATAGGTGCTGCAGGACAGGCCGAGCCCGCCATATTCCTCGCGGATGATCGAGCCGAACAGGCCGAGTTCGGCCATCTTGCCGACGATTTCCTCGGGCCAGATATCCTCATGCTCCAGATGCATGGCATAGGGTTTGACGTCGCGTTCGAGGAACTGCCCGACGCTGTCGAGGATCAGCCGTTCTTCTTCGCTGCTGCTTGCCGGATCCGGCATGACGGACGCTCCGTTTCTTCTGGGGTTGTCAGTTGTCGATGCCGTGGCCGCGTTTCGGGATCAGCATGGTCCGGACATAGGACATGAAGACCGTACCGTCGGCCTTCTTGCCGATTGTCCTGATCGTGACGATGCCCTGGGTCGGGCGGGAGGAGGATTCGCGTTTCTCCAGCACTTCGCTTTCGGCATAGATCGTGTCACCGTTGAACACCGGGGCGGTCAGCTTGATATCGTTCCAGCCCAGATTGGCGATGGCCTTCTGGCTGGTGTCGCTGACGCTCATCCCGGCCACGATGGCGAGTGTCAGGGCGCTGTTGACCAGCGGCTTGCCGAACTCGCTCTTCGCGGCGTATTCCGCATCGAAATGCAGCGGATGGGTATTCATCGTCAGCAGCGTGAACCAGCTGTTATCCGTTTCCGTGATGGTACGGCCCGGGCGGTGTTCGTAGACATCGCCGACGGTGAAATCCTCATAATAACGGCCGATTTCCTCGCGATAGCGCTGCGGGGCCACTTCCTTGCTTTCATAAACCATCGAATACTCTTTCTAGAAAAATGTCGTCAGATTCTTCGCCAGCAGCACATTCTGGTCGAGCCGGATTTCGCGTCGCGCGAGCCGCCATCCATCCTCCGTCTGGCGCAGCGTATCCAGCCGCTTGCCGATGAAGGTGTCGGCTTCGTCCTGCTGCCGGTTCCGGTAGACCAGAAAGCGGCAGGACGTGTCTACTTCGCAAGGCGTGCCGTCCCGAATATCCAGCAACCGGACGTTGCTGACCATATGGGTGGTCCGCGATACCGGCTCCTCCGCCCAGTGAATGCCGGTGGCAAGCTGCCGGATGCGCTGGGTCAGGGTTTCAATCCCTTCGTCCATCCAGTTGGCGTCGGCCTGTTCCCGCGTGGACTCGTCTGTCCCGCGCGCGGAATGCACATTCCGCATCATCGGCATCCAGTAGCGGATATCGGGGGCCAGCAGCACCAGCCAGTCCTCGAAGCGGCGGGCGTCCAGCAGTTCGGCTTCAACGCTGAGGAATTCTTCGATTTCCCGTTGCAGGAACAGCCGTTCCAGCGCTGTCCGCCGATCAGTCCGCATTATCCGCCTCAACGGATGTGGTCTGCGGCATCAGTTCGGACCAGTCGCCGCCGGTCATGAACTGCGTCCAGCGGCGATAGAATATCCGCTGGTTTTCTTCCGAATAGGTTCCGCTCTGAACCGCGCCGCGAAGCCCCGGCGCCGGTTTGGCGTGGCCGAGCGCCAGCTGGTAGTTGAAATCGTGCCGCCGCGCGATGGCGCCGGCGCTGGAGTCGGTCGCGTAGGTCCAGTTTTCCATATCGTCGGCCTCGGTCATGCCGCCGGGGCCGGAATAGCGCAGGTAGTAGTGGCGCGCGGCATCCTTGACCGGTTGCGGCGCGTCCGCGTCCACCAGGTACAGCCGCCAGAGTTCCACCTCCGTCGGGCTGATCGGATGGGTGATCAGGATGGTGCGCGGCTGCCGGCTATGAAACGACATATTGGGGAAGATCGTGCCGACCGAATTCGTGACTCGTGGCTGGTTACCGAGGTTTCGGACCCGGTCGTCGTAGATCCGGCGGTAATAGGCTTCGACCTCCGGGTCGCTGGCGAAGGTCGGTGCGTATTCGGGCTCCACCGTATGCGGCAGTTCGCCCAGCACACCGTGTCCCAACGCGCTGAACCCGATGGCGAGACGGGGCCGTTGCGCGTCGCGCCGCCCCTTGCCGCCGGGGCCGATCCCCACGGCATCGACCGAGCGGTGACTGATGTCGTGATACATGTCGCCGGCAAAGTTCTCCGCGACGAATTTCCAGTTGGTTTTCACGCGCCACTTCTGTACCCCGCCGATGACCTCCGACCCGCCGGGGCGACCGTCGCGGTGGTCCAGCGCGAAATCCAGGTAACGGCGCATATCGCCCAGCCAGTCGAGGAACGGGGGCGCGCCGGCATCCCAGTTGGCCCAGATCGTGCCCTTGTAGACGGTGACATTCGGGCAGCGCACCAGCCCCCAGCGCCTGCGGTCCAGCCGGTCGCCGTAGCCGGCCTCGAAATGCGGGACGCCGACCAGTTCGCCCGGTTCATCGACGATGTCGCGGTTGGTGGAAAAACTCCAGCCGTGATAGGGGCAGGTAAAGGCGCGGGCATTGCCCTGATCGTATCGGCACAGCTTCATGCCGCGATGGGTGCAACTGTTCAGAAAGACGAGGATTTCGCCCTGTCTGTTGCGGGTCAGGATTACCGGGTCCCGGCCCATCCGTGAGGCAAAGAAATCGTCCGGCTTGGGGATCAGGCCCTCATGCCCCACGAACAGCCATGCACGGGAAAATATGCGCGCCATTTCCCGGTCGAAAATCGCCCGGTCGATAAATATTTCCCGGCTGACTGTCCCGTTGTCAGCATCGACCAGGCGCCGCAAGTCCTGTTCGGAAACCGTATCCATTGCCGTATGCCTAACGCACCTTCGGAATTTCGACACCGGCCTGCTGTTCGATGCGGTGCACGATGCAGGTGATATCCTGCTTTCCCATGCCCGCATCGATGGCCGCCCGGAACATGTTCCGGACCTGGTCGCAGACCTTCATGTCCACGCCAAGCGCCTCGCCCTCCGCCAGCGCCAGATCCGTATCCTTCATCAGGATATCCATTGCCGCGCCATATTGAAAATTGCGGGTCAGGACATCGCGTGGAAACTTGTCCATGGTGGCGCTGTTGCGGCCACTGCCGGCGTTGATTGCCTGCAGCATGACCGCGGGGTCGAGGCCGCCCTTGACCCCCATGACGATGGCCTCGGCGGTGGCGGCCAGCGCCGTCGCCGACAGGATGTTGTTGGCCAGTTTCAGCACCTGGGCCGCACCGGGTGCCGACCCCGCATAGGTGATCTTGCCCCATGCGCGCAGCATCGGCTCCACTTCCCGGAAGGCGTCTTCAGGGCCGGATGCCATGACCGAAAGCGTGCCGGCCACGGCGCCCGGCGGGCCGCCGCTGATCGGCGATTCCACGGTCACAATCGATTTCGCCGCCAGCGCTGTCGCGATTTCCTTCGCAAGCGGCGAACCGGTGGTGCACAGGCTGACATAGAGCCGGACCCTGCTGCCGGCGATGACGCCGTCATCGCCCAGGACGGCCGCGCGAACCGCATTGTTGTTCGGTACGCTGACGAATACGATTTCCGCCTTGTCCGCCACGTCCTTCGGGGATTGCGCTGCTGTCGCGCCTGCATCCAGGATCGGCTGCATCGAGGCGGCATTGATGTCATAGGCGACGAGTTCGTGACCCTGTTCGATCAGCCGCAGCGACATCGGCGCTCCCATCGCGCCGGTTCCGACGAACCCCAGTTTCATGGCGGTTTCTCCTCTCAATGTCCCGTTCTGGCCAGCAGCCGGTCGACCATCTCGCCAGCCAGGCCCGTATAGTTTGCCGGATCGCACAGCGCGGCGATATCTTTTCGGGACAGTTTTTCCGTTATTACAGGCATTTCCACAAGCACGTCGTATAGCTGTCGGTTCGACGTTACCGCGTCCCGGCAGGCGTCGTAGACCAGGTCATGGGCCACCTGCCGCCCGATATGCGGCGCCAGGCCCATCATCACGGCTTCGGATACGATCAGCCCGTTGGTCAGTTCCAGGTTGCGCAGCATCCGGTCCTTGTCGACGATCAGCCCGTCCAGCATGTCGCGCGCCTGACGCAGCGATCCGGCGGTCAGGATGAAAGCCTGCGGGATAGATATCCATTCCACATGCCAGCCGCCGGAGGCGCGCTCATGGTCCTGCAGCATGCCGTCCAGGACCATCGCGACATACTGCCGGACGCCCCGCGCGGCGACAGTCATCAACTCGCAGGAAATGGGATTGCGCTTCTGCGGCATCGTGCTGCTGGCGCCGCGGCCGGGTGTAAAGGGTTCGAAGACCTCGCCGACCTCGGTCTGCATCAGCATCAGCACATCGGTGCCGATCTTGCCGAGCGTGCCGGTGAGGATGCCGAGGAAGGTAATCACCTCCGCCACGGTGTCGCGCATGGTGTGCCAGGCGATCTCCGGTCGTTCCAGCCCCAGTTCGTCCGCGACGCCTTCCTGTATCGCGAAGCCGTCCTTGCCAAGCGATGCGAGGGTTCCCGCCGCGCCGCTGAACTGCGCCATGGTTGCGCGGGGACGCAGTTCCGCCAGGCGCTGGCGGTTTCGCTCGATCCCGGACAGCCATCCGGCCACCTTGTAGCCGAAGGTTACCGGCAGGGCCTGCTGCAGATGGCTGCGTCCCGCCATCACCGTGTCGCGGTGTTCCCGGGCCAGTTTCGCCAGCAATCCGGCGATCGCGGCAAGATCGGCATCGATGATTTCCAGCGCCTCGCGCACCTGCATCGAATAGGCGCTGTCCATGATATCCTGGGTCGTCGTACCCCAATGGCAGTATTCGCCCAACCCGTCGTCACAGGCGGCGACAAGGCCTTCGACCAGCGGCAGGATCGGGTAAAACACCTGGTCCACGCGCTCGCGATAGCGGTCCATGTCCAGGTTTTCGTATTTCGCCTTGGCGATGATTTCGTCGGCGGCGTTCTGCGGGATGATCCCCAGTCGCGCCTGCACCCTGGCCAGCGCCGCTTCGACATCCAGGTATTTCTGCAGCAGCGCTTCGTCGGAAAAAACCCGCCGCATTGCTTCGGTGCCGAACAGGTTCTGGAATATTTCGGAATCGAAAGCGGTCGAAGCCATTCGGTTTTCTTTCCTTTTTGTTGAGGTATATTTCAACGGCGGCACACAGATTGACAAGTTTGCGCGGGAAAACCTAGTGTCTTGCGGAACAATTGCACTTTTCCTGTCGCGGAAAAACTGGCAAACCCCTGTAATGAAATACGTATTTTTCGCAGCGGCGCTGGTTTTCGCCTGCCTACAATCCGTGGCGGCGCAAACGGTTATCGAGGTGGCGCTGCCCACCGCGAAGGAACATATCCGCAATCAGGCGCTTGAACGCTGGGCCGCGAAGGTCGCGGCGGAATCCGGCAACCGGCTCGTGGTCAGGCTGCGCCATGACGAAACCCGATTCGATGGCGCCCATGTCATCAACGCGGTTGCCGAAGGCGTTTTCGATATGGCGGTGCCCGGCTGGTGGCATGTGGCGCGAATTGTACCCGATTTCCGTGTTTCGGCCCTGCCGGCCTTTTACGGCCGCAGCGGCGACGACGCCATGGCGGTATTCGACGGTCCGCTGGGCCGGGAACTGGATGGCGCGCTGGAACAGGCAATCAACGTCAGGGTTCTCGGGCGCCGCATCAACCTGGGGCTGGGTCAGATATACCTCTCTGCCCGGAAGGCGGAATCCTACGCGGATCTGGACGGGTTGAATATCCGCGTGCCGGGTGGCAGCGACGATCTGGCCCGTTATCTGGTGCTTGGTGCGACGCCGCGGCGGGTGCCGCTGGCCAATCTGAAAGGCGCGATGCAGGACGGTTTGATCGGCGGGCTCCTGACAACCCATTCCTTCGTGCGTGACGAAGCGCTGTGGGACGCCGGTGTGAAATACGCGTTTATCGATGATCAGGTCTTCTATCAGTATACGCCGATCATGAACCGCCGTCGCTGGGACGCATTCTCCGACGCGGAGCGCGCACTGCTGACGGAAAGCTGGGATGCGGCGGTGGACGACATGCGCGGCTTCGCCGCCCGGGAACAGTCCGCTGCCCGCGACGTCGTATCGCATAAAGGCATCGCCTTCGCCACGCCGTCGAAGGACGACCGAAAGGCGATGCGCCTGAATCTGCTGCGGGAACAGCCCGCGCTGGTGACGGCGCTGGAAATGGACAAGGGCTTCGTCGCGCGGGTGCAGGCGGCGCTGGATGCGATAGACCGGCAACGCGGCGATTGAACCCCGCGCAGCCGGCCCGCGCCCTTATTGTTAATGCGTCTACCGCGCCGGGTTCAGTTGCCGGCCATGGCCAGTTTCGGCTGTTCCAGCGTGAAATTGTGCTTTTCCAGTTCCACGAAGAGTTTCCGGACCTCTTCCGCGCCCATCTGCGTGAACGGCGGGCGATTGACCTTCCAGCCGCTGTCACCGGTGAAATGGGCGATGATCTCTTTCAGCGCCGGGACCATGGGGAAGCTCTGAATGGTCTTGCGCAGCGCCGTGATCGTCGCCTGCAGTTCGTCGGCTTCCGGCGTCTGCCACTTGTCATACAGTTCGCGCAGCTTCGCCGGGTTGGCGTTTGCCGTGGCGGTAATGCAGCCGGCGGCGCCGTTGCGAAGGCCCGCCAGCATGTGATTTTCGGCGCCGGGGAACATATTGAATCCGGGAAAATTCTTCAGGATCGCCGCCATGTTGTCCCAGTCGCCGGAACTGTCCTTCAGGCCCACCACTGTCCCGGGATAGGCATCGATCAGGCGTCCGATCAGATCCAGGGAGAAGCCGAACACGGTCTGCGGCGGAATATGGTACAGATAGGCCTGCAACCGGTCATCGGCGATGCGCTGTATCACTTCGTCGAAGAAGCGGAAAATCCCGTCATCATCGACATTCTTGTAGTAATAGGGCGGCAGCATCAGGACACCGCCGCAGCCGAGATCGACCGCATGCCTGGTCAGTTCGACGGCTTCGGTGATCGACGTCGCGCCGGTTCCGGGCATCAACACCTTCGGGTCGATACCTGATTTGACGAGCGCTTCAAGCAGCGCCATGCGTTCCGCGCCCGACTGTGAGTTCGCTTCGCTGGTCGTGCCAAAAACCGCCAGTCCGGCACAGCCCTGTTCCAGCAGCCAGTTGCAATGCTTTACGAAGCGCTCCGTATCCGGCGAAAGGTCAGCCTTGAACGGGGTGAGCGCCGGCGCGATGACGCCGGAAAAACGTTCAGTATTCGCCATGATGCTTCCCTCAATATCTGTATCTGAATCTGTATCTGAAATTGACCGCAGCATAGTCCCTGTAGCATTGCGGTACAAACCTAGTTTGGGACGTCGCCCTCGAATTCCCGGGCGGTTTCGCTGATCGCCGAATTGAATGATAGGGGACGGGCAAGGCCGAATTCGTTCAGCAGGCCGATGGCGGGCTTCAGGCGTTCCTCATCGCCGCGGCGCTTTACAAGCGTCAACAGCCATTCGCTGGGCGTGGCGCCCGTTGCAAGCAATGCGTCGGCTGCGGCGAAATTACTGCCGAGCAGGGCATAATCGGCGATCTGGCGAGGTCCTGTTCCCCAGCCGTCATCGACGTAAAGGAACAATTCATCGAGGCGCAGATCCCCCGGGCGCGTTGCCATCAATCGCCGGATTGCCGTACTGTCGTTGGCATCGACGGCATCGAAGAGGCGCTCCTCAAAGGTGCCGGTAGCGGCGGTTTCTTTCTTGGGAACGATGGTCCAGGCCGTGGGTTCCGTTTCCCGGTCGAACGATGTGTATAGGGCGAGCGCCAGTTGCGGATATTTTTGCGCGATGGCGACTCCTGAGGCGATGGCGGCAACCAGCAACACGGAGAGGGCGGCTATCCGCCAGCGCTGGTTGCGTTCCACCGGCGCCGTGGCCGAAACCGCTAACGGCTCCGTCGGCAGGAGCGTTTCCAGCAGCGAGGAACCGGAAATGATTTCGCCGTCGCGAACCTTCACCAGCGTCTTGTATTCGATCCTTCCCCGCTGCGCCTGCGCCAGAACAAGCCGCAGTTCGCGGTAGCGCCGGTCACCGGTCAGCGGCGCCAGTTTGGATATGGCGTCGGTGTGGTCGGCGCAGCGTTGAAGGTTTCGCCATTCACCGTCGCTCTGGCCCTGTATCCAGTAAATGCCGCGATTGACGTCCATGGAATTTCAGCAGGAAGGCCGGCGTTTCAGCGGACCGCAGTCATTGTCGTGCTCTCGTTGCGGGAACAGGGCCATGGTCATGCGCGTTATCATTTCCCGGAAGCGGGGGTGAGTCGAACCGTCGATATTTTTAACGGCGCCGTGGCTGGTCGACAGAAGCAGAGTGTCGCGGCAGAAGGCCATTCGCGCGGTCACGCTGCGTGTCGAGGTTTCTTTCGGAGGCGTTTCGGCCGGTGGCAGGCAGTAACTGGCCGGATCCATGCTGTCGGACGGGTTTAGCGACACATTGACGCGATATGACGATATATCCCCGTCGGCCGGAACCTCTGTAAATCGGGTGCGGGGTGTAAACGCCTCGCTGAACCACCAGTTCTCGGGCTGCATGGCGACCAGAATGTTATTGTGCACCAGCCGGTCCGGTGCAGGAAAGGGGTTTCCGGAAATAACGGTCGGCAGTATCTTGTATTGGGATGCGTATCGGAATTCCGACGGGCTGTAGGCGCGATCCTGTATGACCGCATGGACTCTGGGTTCACCGGCGCAGCCGGTCAGAAATAACGCCAGGGTAGCTAATATAATTCGACGCATTTTCCGATGCTAACACAAAACGACGAGTCTGATCGATAGTCTCATGTGCGGCGATTCGGTCGGCTACGGTCGTAGTGCACTCCATAGCACATCAGGTTTGAATCGAACCGGTTGCGGTTCCATTCAAACACGATCTGAACTAGTCCCGCACGATCCGGACGGGACCTTCCCTCGGCCCGGCTCGGCTGCGCTCGATTTCAATGCCGACGCTGGACACTTCCGCGATGGCGTCCAGCTTCTCCGCGCGTACCGTAACCCGTTCGACCCGGTTATCCGACAGGCAGAGGTCCGCAACGCGGCTCGCCAGGGTTTCGACCAGATTGATACGCCCTTCACGAGCCAACTGTTGAACCCTCTTGACCACCTCCGCGTAACAGACCACCTGCCGGTAACGGTCCGCGTCGAATTTGTCGGCTTCAAGCACGATCAGATCGATATTGATGCGAACCCGTTGCAGTGCATCATGTTCATGGTCATAGATACCGATTTCCCAGGGAATCACGAGATCACGGACAAAAATCCTATAGGTTGGGGGGGCCGATTGCGCCGCTGTGGCATCGACTGTTTTCGCCGGGGCAAGGGGCGTGCCTGCGGTCGTCAAAGGGGATATCCTCCAAGGCTAGGTGATTTGACATATTATGGTGCCGGACATAGCGGTCGGCAACCGCCGCCGCCCACCTGCCTTGATGGAGAATTGCCGCATGCGGCTTGAGGAACGGTTTACCTGGGGGGCAAGAACCCATGTGATGGGCATTTTGAACGTCACGCCCGATTCTTTTTCCGGCGATGGCGTGGCGTCGACGGCGGCGGCGGTTGCGCAAGCCAGGGCATTTGCCGCGTCCGGCGCGGATATCGTCGATATCGGAGGTGAAAGTACGCGTCCGGGGGCAGAGGCGATCGGCGCCGCAGCCGAGGCGGCGCGCGTCCTGCCGGTCATCGCCGCGGTTCGCGATGCCCTGCCTGATATGGTCGTCTCCATCGATACTTACCGGGCGAAGGTGGCGGAAGCAGCGCTCGATGCCGGCGCGGATATTATCAACGATGTCTGGAGCTTGCGGGCGGACCCGGATATGGCGACTCTGGCGGCGGCGCGCGGAGCGACCGTGATCCTGATGCATAACCGCAGCAGGCCGGGGCATGCCGAAATCGATGCCCGGCTCGGCGGACGGTATATTCCGCCAGATTACGGCGACCTGCTGGGAGAGGTCGGCGGCGAACTCGCCGCACTGGCGCAGCAGGCCCGCGATGCCGGTATTGAGCCGGACCGGATTATCCTCGACCCGGGACTTGGGTTCGGCAAAACGGTCAATCAGAATCTGGCGCTGATAAACCATCTGGATCAATTCAGGGCGCTTGGCTATCCGCTGCTGCTTGGCGCGAGCCGGAAATCGTTCATCGGGAAGGTGCTGGATGCGCCGGTAAACGCCCGACAGTTCGGCACCGCCGCTACTGTGGCGCTGGCCATCATTCGCGGTGCGGATATCGTGCGGGTGCATGACGTGGCTGAAATGGCGCAGGTTGCCCGGATGACTGACGCAATGCTGCGGGCGCCGTTGACATGACCGTTCCGGTTTATATCGCGCTGGGCAGCAATCTGGGCGACCGGGCGGCGCAGATCGACGCGGCCGTGGAGCGGCTGTCGGCAATTGCAACCATCGAGAAACGCTCGCGGGTTTATGAAACCGCGCCGAAATACGTGACCGACCAGCCCGCGTTTCTGAACATGGCCGTCCTGGCGAGGACCGGCCTTGCGCCGCTGGCGTTGCTGGCGGCGACGCAGTCCATCGAAAAGGCGCTTGGGCGGATACCGGGCCAGCGTTTCGGGCCACGGGCGATTGACCTTGATATTCTGTTCTACGGTGACGAGGCGATTGACCTACCGGAACTTACGGTGCCGCATCCCCGCATCGCGGAGCGTCGCTTCGTTTTGCAGCCGTTGAACGATATCGCGGCCAAGTTCCGGCATCCCGCCACGGGGCAAAGCGTTTCGGACATGCTGGCAGCGCTGCCGCCCGATAAGGACGTTCGTCTGTTCGCCCCCAGCGATCAGAACTGATCCTCGGGCAGGGCGAGGATCGCGGCATGTCCGTCGCAGATCGGGTCGACCAGCGCCTCGGCCTGCGGCAGGATATTTTCCGCGTGGAATCTGGCCGTCACGAGTTTCGCCTTGAGAAAGGCTGTATCCCCCGCGCCGCTTTCCAGCGCCG
Source organism: Alphaproteobacteria bacterium (assembly GCA_040905865.1). NCBI lineage: Bacteria > Pseudomonadati > Pseudomonadota > Alphaproteobacteria > Alphaproteobacteria bacterium. The sequence continues at coordinate 186,461 of JBBDQU010000074.1, read as the reverse complement.
CCTGCGCTGCAAGCGCGCTGCGGGCCATCATCGCGCCGCCGGCGACGGTGCCGAACAGCCGCAGATAAGGCGTCGCCCCGGCCAGCGCCCGGTCGGAACCCTCACTGCCCTGTTCCAGCAGCCAGTCCGTTGTCGTGCAAAGCGCCTGCACCGCCCTGGCGAGCTGGCTGCAGATTGCCTTGAAGGCGGGGTCCGGCTGCGCGTCCAGCAATGCCAGCAGCGTATCGATTTCGCCGATATAGGTTTTCACGGCATCGCCGCCGTCGCGCAACACCTTGCGGGTCAGCAGGTCGATGGCCTGGATGCCATTGGTGCCTTCGTATATCGGCGCAATGCGGGCGTCACGCAGATGCTGCACGGCCCCGATCTCTTCGATATAGCCCATGCCGCCATGCACCTGTATGCCAAGCGACGCAACCTCCACACCAAGGTCCGTACACCACGCTTTCACGATCGGGGTCATCAGCTCCAGCCGGGTTTGCGCCCTGGCGCGATCTTCGGGCGTCCGGGCCCGCCGGGACCGGTCCAGGTATGTCACCGTGTCCAAGGTGACCGCGCGCATCGCCTCAGTGCTGGCTTTCATTGTCAGTAACATGCGCCGGACGTCGGGATACCGGATAATCGATTGCGGGGCGCCGTCCGGGGCACGGCCCTGCACCCGGTCGCGGGCGTAGGCCGCTGCCTGCTGATAGGCCCGTTCAGCAATGGCCAGCCCGGACAGGCCGACATTAATGCGGGCATTGTTCATCATCGTGAACATACAGTTCAGCCCGCGATTTTCCGTGCCGACCAGATAGCCGATAGCGCCTTCATTTTCGCCATAGGACATGACGCAGGTTGGCGATGCCCGGATGCCGAGCTTGTGTTCCAGCGACATGACGCGCAGATCGTTCCGCGCTCCAAGCGATCGGTCATCGTTGACCAGAAACTTTGGCACGATAAAGAGCGAGATTCCCTTTGTCCCCGCAGGCGCGTCAGGGGTGCGGGCCAGCACCAGATGGACTATGTTGTCCGTCATATCGTGTTCGCCCCAGCTGATGAAGATTTTCTGACCCCGAATACGGTAGTGGTCGCCTTCGGGCGTCGCCTGGCAGCGTAGCGCGCCGACATCCGATCCGGCCTGCGGTTCGGTAAGGTTCATCGTTCCGGTCCATTCGCCGGATGTCATCTTGTCGAGATACCTTGCCTTCTGTTCCGGGCTCGCATGGGCTTCGAGAAGGTCCACCGCGCCCCAGGTCAGCAGCGGACACAGCGCCCAGGCGCTGTTTGCGGAAAACCACATTTCCTCGGCAGCCATGCCGACAAGCCAGGGCAGCCCCTGGCCGCCATTCTTGGGATCGAAGGGCAGGCTGTTCCAGCCGCCGTCGATAAAGGCCCGATAGGCTTCGGTAAAACCCTTCGCCGTGCGCACCATACCGTTTTCCAGCACCGCGCCTTCCGTATCGCCGACCGTATTCAGCGGCGCCAGGATGCCGCCGGCCAGTTTGCCGGATTCTTCGAGTATCGCATCCACCAGATCGGCGCTGGCATCCTCGCAGCCCGGCAGTTCCTGTACCGCCTTCAATAGCCCGAGGTCGTGAAACAGGAACTTCATGTCCCGGATTGGTGCGTTGTAGGTGCTCATGAATATTCCGTTGTCCGAGAATCACGATCTACAGCATCTTGCCCGGATTCATGATCGCGTCCGGGTCGAGCGCCGATTTTACCCGGCGCATCAGGTCGAGTTCCAGCGGCTGTTTGTAGCGGGCCATTTCACGCAGCTTGAGCTGCCCTACGCCGTGTTCGGCGCTGAACGATCCGCCCATATCGACGACGATGTCATAGACATTCCGCGTGATCGCCTCCCGGTGCGACAGGAACGTGTCCAGGTCCATGTCCAGCGGTTGCGAGATGTTGTAATGGATGTTGCCGTCGCCGCAATGCCCGAAAGGCACCGGGCGGGCGCCCGGTAACAGGGCCAGCACCGCCGCATTGGTGCGGCGGATGAACGCCGGCACGCGGCTGACGCCGATCGAGATGTCGTGCTTGATGCTGCCGCCCAGAAATTTCTGCGATTCGACGACCGCGTCGCGGATGCGCCAGAAATCCGCGCGCTGGCCATCCGACTGTGCAACGGTGGCGTCATCGATTTCACCAGCCGCCAGTGCTTCCGACAGCAGGGTTTCCATGGCATCGGCCATGTCGCCATTCGCATTGGCGCCGGACAGTTCGAACAGGGCGTAATCGTCGAACTTCCGGGTCAGCGGGTCGCGAATCCCGGGGATGTGCGCCACAGCCGCGGCAAAGGACCGGTGGCAGATCAGTTCGAAACTGGTCACGCGGTCGCCGCTGGCGGACCGGGCCCGCGCCAGCAGGTCGAGCGACGCATCAAGGCTGCGCAGGCCGACAAAGGCAGTCTGTACATCCTTCGGGCGTGGAAACAGCTTGCAGACCGCCGCCGTGATGACGCCAAGCGTTCCCTCGCCGCCGATATACAGCTGTTTCAGGTCGTAGCCCGTATTGTCCTTGCGCAGCCGTTTCAATCCGTTCCAGACCCGGCCGTCGGGCAGGACAACTTCGAGGCCCAGCACAAGATCGCGGGCGTTGCCGTAGCGCAGCACATTGACGCCGCCGGCATTGGTGGAAAGGTTGCCGCCGATCTGGCAACTGCCTTCGGCGCTGAGGCTCAAGGGGAACAGCCGGTCCTCGGCCGCGGCCGCCGCCTGAATATTGGCCAGAATACAGCCGGCTTCCACGGTAATCGTCGCGTTCAGGGGATCGATTTCACGGATCCGGTTCATGCGGCCAAGGCTGAGAATGATCGCGGCGTCCGCGGCCATCGGGATGCCGCCGCCGACCAGGCCGGTATTGCCGCCCTGCGGCACGATGGCAATACCTGTTTCGGCGCAGGCCGACACCACGGCGGCGACGTCGTTGGTGCTGGCCGGGCGCACCACAAGCTTGCAGTCGCCATGGAACATGCCGCGTTGCTCGGCGAGATAAGGCGCTATATCGGCTGGCGTGTCATGCCACCCGTTCGGACCGACGATCTGCCTGATCCGGGCCAGTGCGGCCGCGCGTAGCGATAATGTGTCCTCAGGGGACATGCTGGTTCCTTCCTGCAAAGCGGGATGTATTGCATCGCCACGTTCGCCGCAAGAAGCGGCAAACAGGGTCCGGATCAGCCGCGTGGCGCGGCGGCCCGCCGCAGCCGGTCATTGATGGCCCGGCCCAGGCCGGTTTCCGGAATTTTCATGACCGCGATACCGGTCCAGGGCGGCGTATCGAGCAGGCGCAGGCTGGCGAACAGGTTCGCGGCCGCTTCGGTCAGGTCTCCGGTGACGCTGAGGTTTTTCACGGCTTCCGGCGCCGGGCCAAAACCCAGCAGCGCCTCGCCGGAGGCCGCGGTCACCGCGTTCATTCGCAGGTGTCGGGCAGGCGCATAATGACTTGTCAGCATGCCGGGTGATTTCGGCGCATTGTCTTCGCTGCCGGCGAGCATCAGGGTGAGGCCCAGAAACGACTCGACGTCTTCGGCCGTGACGCCGCCGCCGCGTAGCAGGGCCGGGGGCGTACCGGTGGTGTCGAGCACGGTCGATTCCAGGCCAATCGCGCAGGGACCGCCGTCCAGGATAATGGCGACATGGTCGCCGAGTTCCGCCACGACATGCTGCGCTGTCGTCGAACTGATCCGGCCGGAGACATTGGCGCTGGGTGCGGCGACGGGTATACCCGCCACGCGCAACAGGGACCGCGCGCCTTCATGTGCGGGTACACGGATTGCGACGGTATCAAGGCCCGCACTGACCAGAAGCGACAGGCCGGAAGCGGCTCGCCGGGGCGCAACCAGGCTCAATGCGCCGGGCCAGAAACGGGCGGCCAGACGCTCCGCAACCGGTGGCAAAGCCGCGATGTGGCGGGCCGCTTCGGCATCCGGAACATGGACGATCAGGGGATTGAACCGGGGCCGGCCCTTGGCGGCAAATATCGCCGCCACCGCCCGGTCGTTGGTCGCGTCGGCGCCCAGCCCGTAAACGGTTTCTGACGGAAACGCCACCAGTTCACCGGCCTTCAGTGCCCTGGCGGCTTCCGCGATGTTCTCAGGCGTAAGGGGGAGGACACGCGCCATGATCGGGCTGTGGAAGCGTCCTAGTTGGGAACCGGGATATCCGTCCCGTCTTCGAGGTCGATATCGAGGATCGCCATGTTAAAGGCATAGGAGAGCTCGCCATCCTCTTCGTCGCGGAAGAGGACGCCGATAAATTCATCGTCGATCAGGACTTCGCACGAACCGTCTTTCTGTTCCTTCAGCGTGATGGCATTGTTGCGGAACTTGCGGCGCAGGTATTTTTCGACACTGAGGAGTTCTGATCGTTTCACGACAGCTTCCTTGGCTTGCATTTGGAGACGATGGGACCATAGCGTTTTCGGCCGGGCTGTAAAGAAGCCAGGTGTATTTAAATGGCGTAAGTTGGGGCTTTCTTCTTTCCGGACTAGTGGTTAGTGTCCGCCAGTTTTTTAAATCGGGAGGTCTGACATGGCACGATTCAGGATCGCTGTGATTCCAGGAGACGGTATCGGGAACGAAACGGTGCCTGAAGGCATCAAGGCGCTGGAAGCCGCGAGCCGGAAATGCGGCTTCGAACTGGCGTTCGACCATTATGACTGGAGTTGCGAGACCTATGCCAAAACCGGTCGGATGATGCCTGAAGACGGCCTGGACCAGCTTCGCGATCATGACGCCATTTTCCTGGGTGCGGTGGGCTTTCCGGGTGTTCCCGATCATATTTCGCTTTGGGGCCTGCTGATACCGATCCGGCGGGAATTCCAGCAATATGTGAACTTACGGCCGGTCCGCCTGCTGCCCGGCATTACGCCGCCGGTGCATGGTTACAAACCCGGCGATATCGATTTTTTCGTTGTCCGTGAAAATAACGAAGGCGAATATTCGGAAATAGGCGGCCGCATGTATGAAGGCACGCCGCAGGAATTCGTGCTTCAGGAAAACATCTTTACCCGCCAGGGCGTTGACCGGATCATGCGCTACGCCTTCGATCTGGCGGCGAGCCGCAAGAAAAAGCACCTGACTTCGGCGACCAAGTCCAACGGCATCATGCACACGATGCCGTACTGGGATGAACGGTTCAAGCTGCTCTCCTCCGATTATCCGGAAGTGAAGACGGACCAGTACCATATCGACATCCTGTGCGCCCATTTCGTACAGCATCCGGACTGGTTCGACGTCGTCGTCGGCAGCAATCTGTTCGGGGATATTCTGTCGGATCTGGGACCGGGCGTTACCGGAACAATTGCCGTCGCGCCCTCCGCCAATATTAACCCGGCGCGCGAGTTTCCGTCCATGTTCGAACCCGTGCACGGCTCCGCGCCCGACATTGCCGGCAAGGGTATCGCCAATCCGATCGGCCAGATCTGGTCGGCCGCGCTCTTGCTGGAGCATGTCGGCGCGCCAAAGGCCGGGGCGGCGATATACAACGCCATCGAAGCGGTGCTGTCCGATCCCGGTGCCCCCAAGACGCGGGATATGGGCGGCAAGGCGACGACATCCGAACTGGGCGACGCCATCGTAGCGGCTATCGGTTGACGATCCGGCCTGCGCGGAGCTGCCTTTGGTAAACGCCACGCGCACGCTGTTTGCCAGTTTGCCCGCCGGTCTGCGCGGGATGATGTTCATGTTCGTGGGAACAGTCACCGGCGTCTGTATGCATGCGACGGTCCGGCATATGAGCGCCGCACTGGAGCCGTTCGAACTGGCCTTCTTCCGGAACTCGTTCGCCCTGGTCTTCCTTGCCGTCCCGCTGCTTCGTCTCGGCATCGCGCCGCTGCGCACGAGCCATCCCTGGCTGCACCTGTTGCGGGGGGCGCTGACCACCAGTTCGATGCTGGCCTTCTTCACCGCCCTTAGCATCTCGCCGCTGGCGCAGGTAACGGCGCTGTCCTTTACCGCGCCGCTCTTCGCCACGATCCTGGCGATATTCTTCCTGGGCGAGGTTGTGCGAATCCGGCGTTGGGCCGCCATTGTCGTCGGGTTCGCCGGGACGCTGGTGATTCTGCGGCCCGGAATCGTCGAACTCGATCTGGGATCGGTGCTGACGCTGTTTTCAGCCCTTGCCTGGGGCGCCGCGATCATCGTGACGCGCATACTGGGGCGCACCGAGTCCAGTCATACGATCACATTCTATCTTGCGCTGGTCATGACGGTGTTGTCGTTCGTGCCCGCGACCACGGTCTGGTTGTGGCCGGAACCTCATCATTACCTGTGGCTGCTGCTGATCGCGGCCTTTGGCACGGTGACGCAGCTCAGCGTCACCCAGGCATTGCGGCTGGCTGAGACCGCCGTCGTCATGCCGATTGATTTTTTCAAGCTGATCTGGGCGACGGCGTTCGGATTCTTCCTGTTTGCGGAACATCCCGACGCGATGACGCTCCTGGGCGGCGGTATGATTTTCGTCAGCGCAACCTATATTGCCTATCGCGAAAGCAAGCTGAAGAAACGGCCAGCCATCGCCTATGAGGGCGATGGCAAAAATCGAACCAATTAATAAGCGTACATATAAAATGCTGTTCCGTGGGTTGTCATTGGCGGGAAGATAATGGAAATCGCGACAATTCAGATGCTGGCGGTATTCGCGTTGATCGCGGGGTCGCTGGTTCTTTACGCGACGGAAAAGCTGCCGCTGGAGGTGACGTCACTCGGCGTCCTTTGCGCCTTATTGATCATGTTCCATCTGCTGCCGGTCCCGGGGGATGACGGCGCCAACCGGCTGGATGCGGTGCGCCTGTTGTCCGGTTTCGCAAACCCGGCCCTGTTTGCCGTGCTGGGGCTGCTCGTCATCGGCGACGCGCTGGAGCGCACCGGGGCACTGGACAAGGGGGCTGCCACGGTCCTGGCGGCGGGGCGTGGCAGCCCCTGGCTGACCGTGACGATGGCGCTGACGACGGTTATGGCCGTCAGCGCAGTGATGAACAATATCCCCGTAGTCGTTATTTTCATTCCGATCATGCAGGCCATTGCCAAGCGTCTGGGCAGGCGTCCCAGCCACCTGCTGATGCCGCTCAGCTTCGCGGCCATGCTGGGCGGTATGACGACGCTGATCGGGTCGTCCACAAACCTTCTGGTATCAAGTGCCCTGGTCCAACTGGGCGAAGCCCCGTTCGGGTTTTTCGATTTTTCCATTCCGGGCATTGTCCTCGCTGCCGCCGGGTTGCTGTATCTCCTGTTCGTCGCGCCCCGACTGCTGCCGGAAAACGAGGATATTGCCGAAGGTCTGGCGCAGGATAACCGACAGTTCATTGCGCAGATCACGATTACGCCGAAATCTCACCTGGTCGGAGCGGAATTCACTTCCGGCAAACTGGAAAACCTGCCGGATATGAGGGTCCTGACGGTTCAGCGGGGTGAGCACGCATTCGAGTCCCCGTATATGGATGTCCGGTTGCAGGATAAGGATGTCATTGTCGTAGCGGCGACGCGGGACGCGCTGGTCGACGCCATGAAAGCCGATCCGGCGGCAATGCATCCGCGCCTCGATGACCAGGTCGAATCGCCGGAACGCTGGCTGATCGGCGGGCAGGTCGTCGCCGATGTCATGGTGCCGCCCGGGTCCGCCATGACCGGCCGCACACTCGAAGAATTCGGTTTCCGTTACCGCCATCACTGCATTGTCGTCGGGATACAGCGGCGGGGCCGTCTGTTGCGGCAGCGACTGACCGAAATTCGTATGGAAGCAGGCGATACGCTTCTTGTTCAGGGCCAACTGCGCGATATCCGCAAGTTGCGCGGGGATCACGATGCGGTGCTGCTGGAATGGTCGGCGGAGGAAATTCCGGCGGTTCATCACGCAGTGCGGGCCGGCCTGATCTTTCTTGCCGTTGTGGCTTCCGCGGCGACCGGATTGGTTCCGATTTCCGTCGCGGCGCTGACGGGCGCCGTCGCCATGGTCGCGACAGGCGTGTTGCAGGTTCGCGACGCAATGCGGGCGCTGGACCGGCAGCTTGTGATGCTGATCGCATCGGCGCTGGCGCTCGGGGCGGCCATGCAGGAAACCGGCGGCGCCGATTTCATGGCGGAAGCGATGCTGGCGGTTGTCGGGAATTCGTCGATCCCTATCGTCCTTTCCGCCTTCTTCCTGCTGGTGGCCTTGCTATCCAACGTTCTCAGCACCAAGGCGACGGCGGTCCTGTTCACGCCTATAGCCGTCGGGGTCGCCAAGGCGGTCGGCGCGCCGGTCGAGCCATTCGCCGTCGCCGTCGTCTTCGCCGCGAACTGTTCCTTCGCGTCGCCGGTCGGGTATCAGACCAACCTGCTGGTGATGGGGCCGGCGGGATACCGGTTCATCGATTTCGCGAAGGCCGGCCTGCCCCTGGTCGGGCTGCTGTGGGTCGTATTCAGCCTGTTCGCGCCCTGGTTCTATGGGCTGTAAGCCTGGTTATCCCTGTAGCGGCCAGACCCAGAGGATTGCGGGTACGGCGACGACGACGATCAGTATCTCCAGCGGCAGGCCCATTCTCCAGTAATCGCCAAACCGGTATCCCGCCGGTCCCATGACCAGAACGTTGGATTGGTGTCCGATGGGCGTCAGGAAGGCACAGGAACTACCGATGGCGACGGCCATCAGCAGGGGGTCGGCGCTGACCTGCATATGGTTCGCGATGCCAATTGCCAGGGGCGCCATCAATACTGCCGTCGCAGCGTTGTTCACTATGTCCGATAGGACCATCGCCGTAACCAGGACGATCAGGACGATCGACCACGGTGGCAGGATATCCGACAGGCCGGCGATGCCGCCGACGATCAGATCGGTAGCACCGGATGATTCGACCGCCATGCCCACCGGCACCATGGCCGCCAGCAGGACAATGACAGGCCAGTCAACGCTGGCGTACAGGTCGCGCAGAGTCAGACAGCGCGTCAGGATCAGGGCCACGACCGCGGCGGTGAAAGCGACCGGGATGGACAGCAGTCCGAAGACGCCGAGTGCGATAGCGGCGGCGAAAATGATGAGGGGCAGGGGGCTGGGTGTCCGATGCAGCCCGAGGTCCCGTTCCGCCAGGGGCAGGCACCCCATGGCGTGCAGGGATTCCCGCATGGCGTCCGAGTTGCCCTGCAGCAACAGGACATCGCCGGCCTGAAGCTGCACGCGACGCAGGTTTTCCCGCACGGGACGTCCCTGTCGGGCAAGCGCCAGAAGGTTGACCCCGTATCGCCGGTCCAGCATCGATTGCGCCACGGTCCGTCCGGGGAGTTGAGATGTCGGTGTCACCACCGCCTCGATCAGGGAAATGTCCTCGGTTTCGAGTTCTTCGGGCTTGAGGGTTGCCGTGCCTTCCAGTTTCAGCCTGGCTTCGTGAATGACGGTTTCGATTGCCTCCGCACTGCCTTCGAGCATCAGATGGTCATCGGCCTGCAATCGTTCGTATCGGCTGGGTCGCGGCCGGCGCCGGCCACCCCGTTGAAGGGCGACAACAATGATTTCCCCCTGTCCGGCCGGTTCAAGCAATTCTGCGATTGTCGCCCCTTCGACTTTCGATTCCTCGGTTACCACCACTTCGGTGATGTAGTCGGCAATCTGGAACATTTCGCCTTCGCCGCCGCCGGTTTCCCGCGCGGGAATCAGCCGCCAGCCGATCACGGCGATGAAAACGGTGCCGACAATGGCAATGATGATCCCCACGGGGGCAAAGTCGAACATGCCGAATGGCGCACCGGCGGATTGCGCGCGAAAGGTTGCGATGATGATATTCGGCGGCGTGCCGATCAGCGTGATCAGTCCGCCCAGCAGCGAGCCGAATGACAGCGGCATCAGCAACGTGGCCGGCGACCGGTCGGCATTCCGTGCCGTCCGGATCACAACCGGCAACAGCAGCGCCAGCGCACCGACATTATTCATGAAGCCCGACAGCGCCGCGACGAGGGTTACGACAGCCCCGGTTTGCATGGTCGGATCCTTGCCGCTGCGGTCCAGGCCGCGCGCCAGCCAGGCGACCAGTCCGGAATTCTGGATGGCCCGGGAGATTGCCAGAACGGCGGCGACTGTAATGACGGCGGAATGGCCGAACCCGGCAAAGGCGTCCGAAGCCGGGACAAGGCCGCCGATCACGACCGCCAGCAGCGCCATCAGGGCCACTATGTCATATCGCCAGCGGCCCCAGACGAAGAGTCCCATCGTTACGGTTAATACGACCAGAATGTATATTTGTTCGGTTGTCACGGGATTGGCACCCTGTTCAATACGACTGGCCCTAACCTATGACGGAATGTCGCAGAACGCACATAAAGGTTGAAACAGGATGGCGTCCGCAGAATATTGCGCCGCAACATCCCGGCTGTTGACCGTCTGGAACGTGACCCCTAATCTCGCAGCCGCTTCGGCTTACCGCAAATCTGGAAATTTCATGTCGCTGTTTTCGCGAAAGGAAACGACAATGTCGATGCCGCACACACGACCAGGGAACCCGAATTTTTCTTCAGGACCCTGCGCCAAGCGCCCGGGCTGGACGCCGGCGGCGCTGGCCGGTGCATTTCTGGGCCGGTCGCATCGCTCGACGGAAGGCAAGGCGCGGCTGGCGGAGGTCATCGACCGCCATCGTGCGCTGTTGCGTCTGCCGAACGATTATCGGCTGGCAATTGTGCCGGCTTCCGACACGGGCGCCATGGAAATGGCCATGTGGACGATGCTGGGCGCGCGCGGCGTCGATATGCTGGCCTGGGAATCATTTGGCGCCGGCTGGGTCAACGATGTGTCGAACCAGTTGAAGCTGCAGGATGTCCGCGCCCTCAAGGCCGAATACGGGCTGTTGCCCGACCTCGGCCAGGTTGATTTCGACCGCGACGTGGTTTTTACGTGGAACGGAACGACCAGCGGCGTGCGTGTGCCGAATGGCGACTGGATCCCCGCCGACCGCAAGGGCCTGACTTTCTGTGACGCAACATCGGCGGTATTCGCGATGGAAATTCCGTGGGAAAAGATCGATATCGCGACGTGGTCCTGGCAGAAGGTGCTTGGTGGCGAAGCGGCGCATGGCATGCTGGTGCTGTCGCCACGCGCGGTCGAACGGCTCGAATCCTTTGTGCCGCCCCGTCCCCTGCCAAAAATCTTCCGCCTGACCAAGGGCGGCAAGCTGGAAGAGGGTCCCTTCAAGGGGTTGACGATCAATACGCCGTCGATGCTGGCGGTGGAGGATTGTATCGATACATTGAAATGGGCTGAATCCATTGGCGGCCTTGATGCCCTGATCGCGCGATGCAATGCAAATTTCGATGTGATCGACAAGTGGGTTGCGTCACGTGACTGGATCGAATTCCTGGCCAGGGAACCGGTCACACGATCCTGCACGTCCATCTGTCTTGCATTGTCGGAAAACGTGCCGCTCGATGCGAATGCCCTGGCAGGGGCGCCAAAGCGCATCGCGCAGCGCCTTGATGAAGTCGGTGTGGCCTACGATATCGGTGCATACCGGGATGCGCCTCCGGGGCTGCGGATCTGGGGCGGCGCGACTGTGGAAAGCGCCGATATGGCGGCGCTGACGCCGTGGCTCGATTGGGCCTATGAAGAATTTCTCGAGGCTGCCACGACAGTCTGAAAGGAAGACGCGTAAAATGACCAGAGTTTTGATTGCGGATGAGCTTAGCGCCAACGCCGAGGCGGTATTCAAGAAGAACGGGATCGACGTCGACGTTAAGGTCGGCATGTCGCCGGACGAATTGATCGCATGTATCGGTGAATTTGACGGACTTGCCGTCCGGTCAGCCACGAAAGTAACGGCGGCTGTTCTTGATGCCGCGGCGAAGCTGAAAGTTGTCGGCAGGGCAGGAATTGGCGTCGACAATATCGATGTGCCGCAGGCGACGCAGAAAGGCGTCGTCGTCATGAACACGCCCTTCGGCAACGCGACGACGACAGCCGAGCACGCAATCGGCATGATGTTTGCCCTGGCACGCCAGATTACCGCGGCAAATGCCTCGACCCAGGCGGGCAAGTGGGAGAAATCCCGCTTCATGGGCGCCGAATTGACGGGCAAGACGCTGGGGCTGATCGGCTGCGGCAATATCGGCTCCATTGTCGCGGACCGGGCGCGCGGGCTGCATATGCGGGTCGTCGCCTATGATCCCTACCTGACGCCGGAACGCGCGGCCGACCTGTCCATCGAAAAACTCGAACTGGACGACCTGCTTGCCCGGTCGGACTTCATCACCCTGCACGCGCCGCTGACCGACAGCACCCGCGGCATCATCGACGCCGGGGCGCTCGCCAAAACAAAGAAGGGCGTCTACATCATCAACTGCGCCCGCGGCGGGCTGGTGGTCGAGGAAGACCTTGCGGCGGCGCTTGATTCCGGCCATGTCGCCGGCGCCGGATTCGACGTGTTCGTCAAGGAACCGGCGAGGGAAAACATCCTGTTCGGCCGCGATAATGTGGTCTGCACGCCCCATCTCGGCGCGGCAACAACCGAGGCGCAGGAAAACGTCGCCATCCAGGTGGCGGAGCAGATGTCCGACTACCTGCTGACGGGCGCCGTGACCAACGCCATCAACATGCCGTCGGTGACCGCCGATGAAGCGCCGCGGCTGCGCCCCTATATGGCGCTCGCGGAACATCTCGGCAGCTTCGCGGGGCAACTCACTGAAACGGGAATTTCGGCGGTAACAATTGAATTTCGGGGCCATGTGGCGACGCTCAATACCCGCCCCCTGATGGCGGCGGCGCTGACGGGCCTGCTACGGCCCATGCTGGATGCCGTCAACATGGTCAGCGCCCCGTCGATTGCCCGCGAACGCAATATCCGCGTCACGGAATCGAAGGACGAGCAGCACGGCGATTACGAGACGATGATTCGCATCACCGTAACGACCGAACGGCAGGAGCGCAGCGTCACCGGCACCCTGTTCAGCGGTTCGCGGGCGCGGATCGTCAACATCAAAGGCATCGATATCGAGGCCGAGATGTCGCCATATATGCTGTATATCACCAACAAGGACACGCCCGGCGTCATCGGCAATCTGGGCAGGACACTAGGCGATGCCGGGGTGAACATCGCGACATTCCATCTGGGCCGCGCCAGCCAGGGTAATGACGCCATAGCGCTGTTGCAGATCGACCAGCCGCTTGACGCGGCGGTCGTGGATGCGGTGTCCAGGCTGCCGAATATCTTCCAGGTCAAGCAGCTTGCATTCTAAATCCGCAATTCCGGCGATCCTGCTGTTTGCCGCGATTGCCGCCACGGCAGCGGCGCAGGAGACGGGCTGGAAGGCGGAAACGGCGACGCATATTGACGACCTGAGGGATATCACGCTGTCGTCTGGAAAGGACCGCGTCATCCTGCACACCGGCGACCGGCGTTTCAGATTATCCCTGCCACGCGGGCTGTTTCTGGTGTCGCCGCTGAAAACATCGAATGAGACAGTCCCCGCCAACATCATTCCGCAGGGCCGTGTCGCGTCGGGGCACGGCGCGGTGGCCGGAACCTGGCTGACCGGCCCGACAAACCGTTACCGCCATGGCGTCCTGGGCGACCCAATCGAAGCGACCGCATTGCAGGTTGCGTTTGCGAACGGGCGCGAGGCGACATACCGGCTCCCCGACGAATCCGTTTTCGAGGACCTTGAGCCACGGATCGTCAATGTCGATGGCGTGGAAACGATACTTGTGGTCCGATCATATCCTCACGCCGGCGCGGCGCTGGCGCTTTTCGGTGTTGTCGGGGGCGCCATACAGCCGGTGGCGGAGTCCCGGCCCATCGGGCAGTCGCATCGCTGGCAGAATCCTGTCGGCGCGGCTGATTTCGATGGCGATGGAAAAACCGAAATCGCATCGGTTGTGACGCCGCACCTGTCCGGAACGCTGACCCTGTTCCGGCGAATAGGGCGTATTCTGGAGCCGGTCGCGTCGATACACGGATATGCCAATCATTTTATCGGCTCTACGGTTCTGGCCATGCATGCCGTGGCGGATGTCGATGCCGATGGCCTTGCTGACATCATCATTCCGTCGCTCGACCGCCGCAGGCTGGTAGCCATTTCCTTTGCCGGCGGCTCGGCGCGCGAAGTGCAGTCGATTGCCCATGACAGCCCGATCGCAACCTCGATCGTCATGGCAGATATCGATCGCAACGGCACACCGGAAATCGTATACGGTCTCGCCAACGGCGCGGTCACCGTCATCAGGCGATAGCGCCGGTCGACTTCGGTAAAATTGCACCAGTCATCGCTTGCCCCGGGGTGCCAAAACCGCTAGGTAGGCACCCGCCAGACAGGAATGAATTTCGGACATCGGACGCCATGATCGAAGCAGGCAGGGACGCCTTGCTGCCCGACGGATTGCGGGACGGACTACCGCCGGATGCAGCGCATGAGGCCGATATCGCAAACCGCCTTGTCGAGGCCTTCACGCGTTATGGATATATGCGCGTTTCGCCGCCATTGGTCGAATTTGAGGACACGCTGCTGGCCGGCGCGGCGCAGCGTATCGCGAATGCCACGTTTCGCCTGATGGATCCCGTCAGCCAGCGCATGATGGGGGTCCGTGCCGATATGACGCAACAGGTCGCCCGCATCGCGACGACCCGCCTGGCGCGTGCGCCGCGGCCGCTGCGACTGGCGTATTCCGGCCAGGTGCTGCGGGTGCGGGGCAGCCAGCTTCGTCCCGAACGGGAATTCCTGCAGGCGGGTGCGGAACTCATCGGATCGGCGGAGCCGACCGCGGATGCGGAAACCATCAGCCTGGCCGCGGCGGCCCTGCAGGGCGTGGGGGTCCGTGACGTTTCCGTCGATATCAACCTGCCGACCCTGGTGCCATCCCTGTGCGGTGCCCTGAACCTTGCGCCGGCCGTGGCGCAGCGGCTTCGGGCAGCGCTCGACCGCAAGGATATCGCGGAAGTCGAAGCCGTTGGCGGGCCGGCATCCGTCCTGTTTGCCGCGCTGCTGAATGCGTCCGGACCGGCTGTCGAGGCGATGGCGGCGCTGGATGCCCTGGACCTGCTGCCCGTCGCAATCATCGAGCGGGACCGGCTTGGCGCCGTAATCGAACTGGTATCGAAGGCGATGCCGGATGTCATGCTGACAGTCGATCCTGTTGAGCACCGGGGCTTCGAATATCATACGGGATTGAGCTTTACGCTGTTTGCGCGCGGCGTTCGCGGGGAAATCGGTAGCGGCGGTCGTTACCGGGCAGGTGCGGCTAGCGAGCCGGCGACCGGCTTTACCCTGTTTCTCGACAGCGTTCTGCGCGCTGTCGCCGCGCCCGAAGCGGCGGGCCGCGTATTTCTGCCTTTCGGGACCTCGCCCGGGGATGCGGCGTCGCTGCGCGGAAACGGGCGGGTCGCGGTTGCCGGCCTGGCGCCGGTTGTGGAACCGGAACGGGAAGCCCGGCGACTGGGTTGCACGGAAATTTTCATTGACGGCCGCGTAGTCGTCCTCGAATCAGACGAAGGATTGGACGGGAAATGACGAATGTCGTGGTCGTGGGATCGCAGTGGGGCGACGAGGGTAAAGGCAAGATCGTCGACTGGCTTTCGGAGCGCGCCGATGTGGTCGTGCGATTCCAGGGCGGCCATAATGCCGGTCATACGCTGGTTATCGACGGCAAGACCTACAAGCTTAGCCTGCTGCCCTCCGGCGTTGTCCGGGATGGCAAGCTGTCGATCATCGGCAATGGCGTTGTGGTCGATCCATGGGCGCTGCTGGATGAGATCGACAGGATCCGTGTCGCCGGAGTGGCGATTGGCCCCGAAAAGCTGATGGTCGCGGAGAATGCTGCGCTGATCCTGCCGTTGCATCGCAATCTGGATCATGCGCGTGAAGCGGCCCGCGGCAATGCGCAGATCGGAACGACCGGCCGCGGTATCGGACCAGCCTACGAGGACAAGGTCGGTCGGCGCGCGATCCGTGTCTGCGATCTGGCCGACAGTGACGTGTTGGCGGAAAAGCTGCGTCATCTGCTGTTTCACCACAATGCGATTTTGCGGGGCTTCGGCGAACCGGAAATCGATGCGGATGACCTGCTGGGCGAGTTGCTGGCGATCGCGCCGAAAATCCTGCCCTATGTCGGGACGGCGTGGCGCGTGCTTGACGCGGCGAACAAGGCCGGTCAGCGCATCCTGTTTGAGGGCGCCCAGGGCATCATGCTGGACATCGACCACGGCACGTTTCCCTATGTTACCTCCTCCAATACGGTAGCGGGGCAGGCCGCCGCCGGCGCGGGGTTCACGCCACGCGGACTGGGATATGTTCTTGGAATTACCAAGGCCTATACGACCAGGGTCGGCGCGGGGCCGTTCCCGACCGAACTCAAGAACGAAATCGGGAACCTGCTGGGCGAGCGGGGGCATGAATTCGGGACCGTAACGGGCCGGCGCCGACGCTGCGGCTGGTTTGATGCGGTCCTGGTGCGGCAGGCCATCAAGGTCGGTGGAATCGATGGTATCGCGCTGACCAAGCTGGATGTGCTGGACGGGCTCAAGGAAATTGGAATCTGTACCGGCTACCGGATAGACGGGAAGGTTTTCGACCACCTGCCGTCTTCCATGGCGAAGCAGGCTGTGGCTGAACCGGTCTATGAATTGATGGAGGGCTGGGCGGACAGCACCGAAGGCGCCCGTTCCTGGGCCGACCTGCCCGCAACGGCGATAAAGTATATCCGGCGAATCGAAGAGCTTATCGAGGCTCCCGTGACGCTGTTATCGACCAGTCCTGAACGCGACGATACAATCATGGTACGGGATCCCTTTGCGTCCTGAATCGGGTGCAAGGCTATTGAATTCACGTTATTTCCTTACAGGGATGAAAGTTCTTCCCGCGGTTGCCGCGAACGAGTTTCGCAGGCCCGAAGGCTTCCGTTAACCATTTGATGTATATATTTCCTGCCAACCGCGTGGCCGCATCAACGCGGCGGTAATGGCTGGGAATTGCTGGTATGGCGAAAAATCCGAAGCGGGTCAGTCTGCGGGACCGATATGAAATCGCCGTCGATGAACCGCTAAGCACATATGACAATCCGCCTGCCATGGCGTTCAAGGTACGGCATCTTCGCGATGCGAGCCGTGAGTTGATGGCGCTGGTCTGCGATCCGAAGCTACCGGTCCGGCTGGACATGATCAATTCGTTGAGCAAGGTCGAAATCCCCTATCTGATGGCGTTGCTGGACTGGGGCGTGGTGGACTGGCCGCCGGAAGGCCGGCGTTGCCCGGTTCTCATTTACGAACCGCCCGCGGGAGGGCGCGTCGCAGCGTCGCTGGATGATGATTTCGAGCCGATGCGCGAAGAGGAGATCATCAAGTTCTTCGCCGAGCCGGCCAATCAGGTTTTGCGCGAATTTCGCGAATTCGACATTACCCACCGGGCTATCCGCCCCAACAACCTGTATTTCGGCGGCGCCAGGGGAAGCAGGCTCATTCTTGGCGACTGCATCTCATCGCCGCCGGCGATGGCGCAGTCCTTCGTCTATGAACCCATCGAAGCCTGCATGGCCAATCCGGCGGGCCGGGGAATGGGCGGTTCCGCCGACGACATGTACGAACTGGGCGTTACGATCCTGGCGCTGATGATCGGTCACAGTCCCTGCAGGGGCATGTCGGATCAGGAAATCCTGAACGCCAAGCTCAGCATGGGGTCCTATGGCGCGCTGACCCAGTCGTCGCGGATTTCCCTGACGATGATGGAGGCCCTGCGCGGATTGCTGACGGACGACCCGGACGAACGCTGGACGGTTGACGATGTCGGCATGTGGTCGAACGGACACCGGGGCAGCCCGGTTCAGCAATCGATGCAGAGCCGCGCCGCCCGTTCGTATTCATTTATGAACAAGGAACATTTTACCTGCCGTGAACTGGCCCACACCATGGTCAGCAACTGGAATAAATCGATCAATATTATCCGTGACGGGTCGGTGGACACCTGGCTTCGCCGCGCCCTGGGTGACGACACGGTTGTGAACGCGTTCAATGAGGCGAAAGATGTTCCCGAAGCAATGGCGACGGACGATAACCTGATCGGCCGCTGCTGTATCGCACTGGATCCGGCCGCGCCGATCCGGTATCGCGATTTCAGCGCCATTATCGACGGTATTCCCAACATGATGGCGCTTTACAGCGAGAGCGGCGAAACCCGGAACGCCTTCGCCGCGATTCTGCAATATGAACTTATCGAATTCTGGGAAGACAACCAGCCGAGGCCACGGATTGATCTGTTGACACTGTATCGCGACCTGAAGCGGGCGCGCGAAGTCATGGCGCGGACGGCTTCCGGCGAGGGTATCGAACGGGTCATTTACGATCTCAACCCGAGATTGGCCTGTCAGTCACCCCTTGTCGATGCATACTATATCCTTGATATCAATAGCGTCCTGCCGGCACTCGATTGGCTGGCCGCCAACCAGGACGATGTGCGTTATCTCATCGACAGGCATCTTGCGGCGTATATCGCAACGCATTTCAGCGGCCTGCGGGGCTCCGAAATGCGCGACCTGGACAACCAGGCGGACCCCAACCTGCCGATACTCGCCAGTATCCGTCTGCTGTCCCAGATCCAGGAGCGCGATACGCGGATCAAGCCCTATACCAATCTGGGGCAACTCGCCGTTAAAATGCTGGCGCCGACGATAAAGCGCTACCACAATCGCGAAACGCGGGAACGGATTTCCGGTGCGATGCGGGAAGCGGGCGCGACCGGACGCCTGTCGGAACTGCTGGCGATCGCGGACAACAGTCAGGTTCTGGATGACGATAACCGCCGGTTCGAAAGGGCCTCACATGAATACCGCGACATCGCCAGACGATTGGAGCAACTGGATTCAGACAAACGCAACCGGATGGCGATCGCCCGTGAACTTGGCGGCCAGGTGTCGTCGGTCATATCCGGGGTGCTGACGACGGTTTCGCTGCTGGTCATTGTCCTGTTTACATTTATAATGGCGTCATAGGATGGCTAGGAAACCCGGGAATGGCGTCGCCGGCGGCGCAAAAGCGAAGGGCGCGGCGCTCGCCTGGGTCATCGCGCCCGCGATATTCGTGCTGGCGCCGTCGACGGTGATTCTGTTGATGGTTGGCATGGCGCCGACCATCGTCGCCCTGTTGCTGCTGGACCGGCATCCTCTGAAATACACGTCGCGGACGGTTGGCTATCTCAATTTTGCGGGCTGTCTGATGTATACGCTGGATCTTTGGAAAAACAGCGGGTTCTGGGATTTCAGCCGGCTGATCGAAATCATATCGAACCCGTTTTCGCTGCTAGTGATGTATTCGGCGGCGGCGGTTGGCTGGATTATCCTCTACCTGACGCCGCCCGTCGTCGCATCCTACCTGACCGTTTCCTTCGAGATGAAGGAAACGCGGTACAAGGCGCGGCAGAAAGAACTGGTGGAGACCTGGGGACGAAATGTCCGGTATGGCGATATGGGGATGGAACTGGAAGACGATACAGAGGCCGAAAAGCAGGATGACGCCGAAAAACCTCCGCCACCGGCCAAGGCAGAGTAGACCAATGCACGCGGTAAAAGGTGCGGCGCATCAATCCTGACTGATCGCCGCCAAATTCATTGGCGCCCTTTACTTGGCCCCGGCGAGACTGCCCATCGCGAGTTGCTGCTCGACCGCCGCATTGCGGATTGCTTTCTGCAGTTTTTCGAAAGCGCGGACTTCGATCTGGCGGACGCGTTCGCGGCTGATATTATAAACTTGGCTCAGTTCCTCAAGGGTCGATGGCTCGTCCTTGAGGCGCCGTTCATTGAGGATGAAGCGTTCCCGATCGTTCAGGGTTTCCAGCGCGTTCTGAAGCAGATCGCGGCGCTTGTCCATTTCCTGCGTTTCGGCGACAACGGTTTCCTGATTGTCGGTATCGTCTTCCAGCCAGTCCATCCATTCGCCGTCGCTATCGGCCCGCAGGGGTGCGTTCAGCGAATGATCGCCGCCTGCCATGCGCTGATTCATCGATACGACATCGATCTCGGGAACGTTCAGTTCCTCGGAAATCTTCTTCACGACTTCCGGCGTCATGTCGCCGTCGTTGATGGCCTGCAACCGGCCTTTCAGCTTGCGCAGGTTGAAAAAGAGCTTCTTCTGGGACGCCGTGGTGCCGATCTTCACCAGCGACCAGGAATGCAGGATGTATTCCTGGATTGATGCCCGGATCCACCACATCGCATAGGTCGCCAGCCGAAAGCCGCGTTCGGGGTCGAACCGCTTCACCGCCTGCATCAGTCCGATATTGCCTTCAGAAATGAGCTCGTTCATGGGCAGGCCATAGCCGCGGTAACCCATTGCAATCTTCGCAACGAGCCGTAAGTGACTGGTCACCATCTTGTGCGCCGCTTCGACATCGTCATGGTCCTGATAGGACTTTGCCAGCATGTACTCCTCGTCCTGCGTCAACATCGGGAACGCCCGGATGCTTTCGAGGTAGCGCTGCAGGTTCCCTTCGGGGCTAATCGCCAGGGTAGGGAGGGTGGCCATATAACTGTACTCCTGTGTAGTCGCTCCATGCGAGTGCCTGCGATGAGGTCGGGAGGCATGAAGCAAGATATAGATGCATATTTATCTCTTTCTTGTCCGGCTTCAAGGGTTTTCCACAAACTTTATGTATTATTGTGGAGCGCTTTTGTCGTTCAGGGTTTCTATTAACCCTATGATATCCGGCGGTAATTCGGAAACCACGCGGATTTTTCGGCCGCTGAGGGGGTGATCGAAGCCGATCACGTGTGCGTGTAATGCCTGCCGGTCGAAACGGCGGACGATGGTGGCGTGTTCCGGTGACAGGCGCGATCGCCGGCCGGGATTGCGGCCGCCATATAGCGGATCGCCGATCACGGAATGGCCGATATGGGCGCAATGGACCCGGATTTGGTGGGTGCGTCCGGTTTCAAGCCGGCAGCGCAGCACGCAGGCGTTCAGCCCCAGCCATCTGTCCACCGTATAACGGGTAATCGCGGGCTTGCCGTTGCCGGGGCGCACAACCGCCATTTTCTTGCGGTTCCCCGGGTTTCGGCCGATATTGCCCTCGACCGTTCCGGTTGGCGATGCCGGTCTGCCCCAGACGACGGCGATATACTCGCGGTCGATCGAATGCGCCTCGAACTGTGCCGCCAATCCGGCATGCGCCGCGTCGTTTTTGGCAACAACCAGAAGGCCGCTGGTGTCCTTGTCGATCCGGTGCACAATCCCCGGCCGCCGGATGCCGCCAATGCCGGACAGGCTGTCGCCGCAATGCGCTAGCAGCGCATTGACCAGCGTGCGGTCCGGGTTGCCGGGGGCGGGATGGACGACCATTCCGGCCGGCTTGTCAACGATCAGCAGGTCGTCATCCTCGTAGCGGATATCGAGGGATATGGCCTGTGCGGCGATATGTGTCGGCGTGATTTCGGGTACGGTTGTTATCAGCGTTTCGCCCGGTTTGACCCGGTAGGAGGCCTCCGTTATCGTCCGCGCGCCGGACCGTACCGCGCCGGATTCGATCAGGACTTTCAGCCTTGTTCGTGACAACGCCGGAAAGGCGCGGGCCAGCAGCCGGTCGAGCCGGTCGCCGGCGTCGTTTTCGGAAACCGTATGGGACAGCGATTCTTGCGTCATCGTCCAGTGACCCGCCCGTTTATCCTGTTTCCAGCAATGAAGCGGAACTCATAGCATGCGCCTGCTGCAAGCCCTTGTCGTTTTCATGGCGATCCTGATTTTTATTGCCATGGGTTTTCTCGTCTACGGCCTGATGACCAGGCCCGATCCGGCGGAGGATGCGGTTTCCGGGTATCCGCCAATCGCGGGCCAGGGCTTCGGCGTCACGGAATCATACCTGCCGGCCGGCGCATCGATTGCCGGTGTCGAGGTCGCGGAGGGCCGGATCGTCGTCCGGGTGCAACTGGCCGGAGGCGGCGAGGAGATCCGGGTCTTCGACCTGGCCGGCGGCGCCGCCCTGGGAACGGTGCGGCTGGTCCCCGCACCGTGACCGGCTGGAACTTCTGCAGCGACAATACCGCCGGCGCGTCCCCGGAAATCCTGGACGCGCTGAGCAGGGCCGGCCGGGCGGGGGCGATGATGCCCTACGGCGCGGACCCGCTGTCGCGGAAGGTTGAAAAGCGGCTGGCGGAAATCTTCGACACCGATCTGACGGTCTGCTTTGTCGCCACGGGCACGGCGGCGAATTCGCTCGCGCTGGCGGCGCTCTGCCCGCCTTACGGCGCGATCTATTGCCATCCGGACAGTCACGTCAATGTGGACGAATGCAACGGCCCGGAGTTTTTCACCGGCGGCGCGAAGCTGGTGACCGTGGGCGGGCCGGATGGCAAGCTGGATCCCGGTGCACTGGAGATTGCGCTGGACCAGGGCTGGGCCGGCGTCGAACACCATGCGCAGCCGGCGGCGGTCAGCCTGACCCAGGCGAGCGAGGCCGGCACCGTTTACCGCCCGGACGAAACCGCCGCGATTGCGGAAGTCTGCCGCAGGCACGGGCTGGGCCTGCATGTGGACGGCGCCCGCTTCGCCAACGCGCTGGCGACGCTGGGCTGCGCCCCGGCGGCGGTCAGCTGGCGCGCCGGGGTGGATGTGCTGTCCTTCGGCGCGACCAAGAATGGCGCCCTCGCCGCCGAGGCCGTGCTGTTCTTCCGCCGCGACGATGCCGCGGGGTTCCGGTTCCGCCGCAAGCGCGCGGGGCATCTGGTGTCGAAAATGCGCTTCGTTTCGGCGCAGTTCGACGCCTATCTGGAAGGCGGCCTGTGGCTGGCCAATGCGCGCCATGCCAACGCGATGGCCGCGCGCCTGGCGGCAGGGTTGCGCGGTATCGCGGCGGCCCGCTTCGTCCATCCGGTGGAAGCGAACGAACTCTTCATCAGCCTGCCGGTTGAAATCCGCGAGGGCCTCGCGGCGGATGGCTTCGCGTTTTATCCCTGGCCCGCCGGCGGGCCCGAATGCGTGCGCCTCGTCACCGCCTTCGATACCCCGGTGGACGCCGTCGACGCCTTCATCGCCAGCGCGCGCCGCCATGCGGGCGCGGGCTAGCCGGGTCGTCGCGCCAAAACAGTTGCGGCTTTGCGTGGCCGTTGCTAGAAGGGGCGTCCGGCCATGTCCCCATCGTCTAGTGGCCTAGGACGCTGCCCTCTCACGGCGGTAACAGGGGTTCGAATCCCCTTGGGGACGCCATTTTTTCAATGGCTTAGCCGAGCGCTTTGCAACCTTGCAACTTTTTTGCAGCTTCTGGTCGATGGCCGGGTGTGATAGCATCCCGTAGCATGCGGAAATATAGAGCAGGGGGCGGGGTCGTATGGAAGTCATTGGCGCATCGCTGGCAGGGTTGCCGTGGTTTCTGGCCTATTTCGCAACCGGGGCGGTCATGACCCTGGTATATGTCTTCATCTACACGTGGGTGACGCCGCATTCCGAAATCGCATTGATTCGCGATGGCAACCAGGCGGCGGCGCTGGCCTTTGGCGGGAGCCTTGTCGGCTTCTGCCTGCCGCTGGCCAGCGCGATGGCCCATTCGGTCGCGCTGGTGGATTGCGTCCTTTGGGGCGTGATCGCCCTGGTCATTCAGGTGGTAATCTTTTTCGTCGTCCGCCTGCCCATTCCCGGTATTTCCGAGCGGATCGAAAAAGGAGACAGCGCCAGCGGCCTGTGGCTCGGCGCGACGTCGCTTGCCGGCGGCCTGCTGAACGCCGCCGCCATGACCACCTGACCGGTACGCCACTCTATCGGCCGCGCAGAAACACGCCCTCTTGCAGGAAATGGACGATCTGCCGGTGAACGGCGGGTTGCCAGGCCATCAGCGTATGCGTGGCGGGCAGGGTGATATGGTCTTTCATGCCCGGCAGCCTTGTGCGCGCCACCGCGACACGGCCGTCATGCGGGGCGGGGATCAGCCGGTTGGCGATGACACAGGGCCAGCCGCTTGTGCCGGCGACGATGCCAAGCTCGTAATACGGCTCCGTTCCGTCCAGCGCCCGCGCCGCGGTGGTCAGTTCCTGGCCCGCCGGGCCGTAAATCCATTTATAGGGCGGGAAGTTCCGCAGGAAATCGGCGAATTCGCTGCCGCCATGGGGCGGACCCAACATGACGACACGGCCCAGCCTGCCTGCCGGAATCCGATCCCTTCGGGTGTCGAGGTAGTGGCGCAGCAGAAGGCCGCCCATCGAATGCGTGACGAAATGCACCCGACCGGGCTGCTTCCAGATTTCCAGGTCACCCAGCCGCTGTTCCAGAAAACCGGCAAGCGCGGCGATATTGTGGCGCAGGGACGGGTAGGAGATGGCGGTCACGGTGAAGCCTTCCCGCCGCAGCGCCCGCGCGGTGAAATACATATTATGCCGCGAATGGCCGATCCCGTGCAGCAGGACAACCCTGTCGCTCGCTGTTGCCGGCTGCTGATTCATGCGCGATGACGTTGCCATGCCCGCCGCCGGTTCCCTCCCGATGTTCCGCCCGGTTATTTCCGTTTCATCGGGCCGCAGCCGGGTCTGGCCGCTTCCTGGTCCTGTGCGACGCCCTTGTTGAAGGTGACGGTGCGGGGCTTTACCGGCTTGTGGTATTTCTTGCCCCTGTTTTTAGCCGGCCCCTTGTCCCAGGGCTTCCGCCCCGTGGCGGGTTTCGTCGCTGCCGGCGACGCCTTGTCCCGGGGTTTCCGGGGCGTGCCGGGTTTGTCTGCCGCTGGTGCGGCATCGTTCCGGGGCTTGCGCGGCGTATAGGGTTTTTCCGCCGTTGGCGCGGTGTGCGGGCCTTCGACGGGCGCGGCTGGCCGCGGTTCGGGAATGGCTGGCGCGGTGCTGCGCGGCGCGAGGGTTGCCTCTGGCGCCGGTGTCCGGTTCGTATGCCGGTCCGGCCGCGCGGCGGGCCGCCGGTCAGGAACCGCTTCGCGACGCGTGTCCCGGCGCGTGTCGCCGCGCCCGGCGGGCGGCCCGTCCGGACTGTTCAGGTCGGGCTTGCCGGGCAGGCGGGTTACGGAAACGGTTCGCTCCACCTTGCCGCCGGGGCCGACCGCCTGGAGGAAGCGGTCGATGCAATCGGGCGCCAGTTCCACGTAGGTTTCCTCGTACTGCACCCGGATCGCCCCGATTTCGTCCTTGGTGACATGTCCGGCGCGGCACAGCATCGGTAGCAGCCAGCGCGCTTCGGCGGTATGTTTCCTGCCGACCGACAGCGAGAACCAGACGCCGTCGCTGAATCCGGCGCTGGCGGGGGCGCTGCGTTCCCGGCTCCGGCCCTGATCTCGATCCCGGCCGTGCGGCCGCTCCCGCGACTGCTGTGGCATCGGTGCGGAATCCAGCAGTTCTTCCGGCGCGGAGCGGTTGGCCCGGTACAGCCGGGTGAAGGCGGCCGCGACCTGTTCCGGGCTGTGCTGCGCCAGCAGCGTCGCAATGAAAGCCTGCTCGTCTTCCCGGACGGGTTCGTTCAGCGCCGGATCGGCGAGGATGCGCTCGTCATCGCGTTTCATGATATCGTCGACCGATGGCGGCTTGCCCCAGTCGGCCTTTACCCCGGCGCCCCGCAAGAGTCGCTCCGCGCGCGACCGCGTATTATAGGGCACGATGATCGCGCAGACGCCCTTGCGCCCGGCGCGGCCCGTCCGCCCGCTGCGATGCAGCAGGGTCTCGCTGTTCCGGGGAATATCGGCGTGGATCACCAGTTCCAGGTTCGGCAGGTCGATTCCGCGCGCGGCCACGTCGGTGGCGATACAGACCCGGGCCCGGCCGTCGCGCATGGCCTGAAGTGCGTGGCTGCGCTCGTTCTGGCTCAATTCGCCGGACAGCGAGACGACTGAGAAGCCCCGGTTGGTGAAGCGACTGGCCATGTGGTTGACGGTGGCGCGGGTGGCGCAGAAGACGAGCGCGCTCTGCGCTTCGTAATAGCGCAGCAGGTTGATGATGGCGTTTTCGCGGTCATTGGGGGCAACGGCAAGGGCGCGGTATTCGATATCCACATGCTGTTCGCGCTCCGCTTTGGTGGAGACGCGCACGGCGTCGCGCTGGTAGCGCTTGGCCAGGGTCGCGATGGCGCGCGGCACGGTGGCGGAAAACATCAGGGTGCGCCGCTCGGCAGGCGCGGAATCGAGGATGTATTCCAGATCGTCGCGAAAGCCCAGATCGAGCATTTCGTCGGCCTCGTCCAGTACGATGGCCCGGAACGACTTTGTATTCAGTGAACCGCGCTCGATATGGTCGCGCAACCGCCCCGGCGTACCGACCACGATATGGGCGCCGCGATTCAGGTTGTTGCGTTCGGTGCGCATATCCATGCCGCCGACACAGGATGCGATGGCCGCGCCGGTTTCCTGGTAGAGCCATTCCAGTTCGCGCTTGACCTGCAGCGCCAGCTCCCGCGTCGGGGCGACGACCAGCGCGAGCGGCGCATCGGCCCGGGGGAAGCGCTCCGCGCCGCTCAGCAGGGTCGGCGCCAGCGACAGGCCGAACGCGACGGTCTTGCCGGATCCGGTCTGGGCGGAAACCAGCAGGTCGGCATCGGTCAGTTCGGGGGCCAGGACCGCTTCCTGCACCGGGGTCAGTTCGGTGTATTCGCGTTTCTGCAATGCTTCGCGCAGTGCCGGAACGACACCTTCGGGTATAGTCATGTGTTTTCTTCCGGTTGCGGGACGGGTGCGCGGCGCCGGTCATCAAAATCGGCAAAACATGGCGCTTTGCCGGTTTTCTACGTGGAGTTGACCCTGTTGTACAGAGGGTAAACACAGCGTGAATCAGTCGAAGCCACGCGCCTTGCCGCGGTTCTTCTTGATATCGGCCTGGCGACGTTTGCTGTCAAGGCGCCGCAGTTTCGACCCTTTGGTCGGTTTGGTGGGCCGCCGGTACTTCGGCGGCGTTGCCGCCTCGCGGATCAGGGCAACCAGCCGGTCCAGCGCATCGCGGCGGTTCTGTTCCTGGGTGCGGAACCGGTTGGCGACGATGACAATGACGCCGTTCCGCGTCATGCGGCGGCCCGCAAGCGGCTGCAGGCGCAGGAATTGCGCGTTGGACAGGGCCCGGCATTTGCGCGCGTCGAACCGCAACTGTACGGCGCTGGCGGTCTTGTTGACCTTCTGCCCGCCGGCGCCGGGAGACCGGACGAAGCTTTCCTCAATCTCGCTTTCGTCGATGCTGATGGAATCGGTAACCTGAATCATGACATGCAGTGTAGCACAGCATCGAAAATTCCGGCGCGGTTGCAGGACCCGCGAATTCATAGGAACATGATACGTGATCGGCGGCTACCGGAAGGCAGGGGGAGCGTTCATCGATGCGGAATAATCATATGCGCGCGCAGGGAGCGGGCGCGTCATGAATCCATTCGGACTGTCGGAGCCGGCAACGCTGAAGGAAGCCGTCGGGATGCTCGATGCGTCGGATACGCAGATCCGGCCGATCGCGGGCGGAACGGCCGTGATGCTGATGATGAAAACCGGCATTTTCCAGCCGGACCGGCTGATCAGCCTGCGCGGAATCGAGTCGCGCTATTCCGAAATCGGCATAACGGGTGGCGGCGATTTGCGGATCGGCGCGATGACGCCATTGCGGAAAATCGAAAAGTCGACGGAAGTGGCGAAAATCGCGCCGGTCATCGCCCGCGCGTTGCGGCGGCTGTCGAATGTGCGGGTGCGCAATGTGGCGACGCTGGGCGGCCATCTGGCGCATGGCGATCCGCACCTGGACCTGCCGCCGGTGCTGATCGCGCTCGGCGCGAAAATTGTGATCGTCAGCCCTGGCGGCGAAAGGGTGATCGAGGTCGAGGATATGTTTCGCGGCTATCTGGAAACCGTGCTCAACCCGGATGACCTGATCGCCGAGGTCATTGTTCCCGCCCTGGCGGGCCGCCGGTCCGCCTATCTGAAGCACACCACCCGCTCCGCGGATGACTGGCCGGCGCTGGGGATCGCCGTTTCGCTGGAAAGCGACGGGAGCACGCGTGTGGCCATCGGCGCCGCGACCGATACCCCGCGGCGGTTGAAATCGGTGGAAGCGGTCCTGAACGGCTGCGTTCCTGATGACACGGTTCTCGCGGCGGCCGGCGATGCGGCGGCATCCGAAGCCGAAGTGCATACCGATGCGCGCGGTTCGGCCGCCTACAAGCGTGAACTCATCCGCGTCTTCATGCAGCGGGCGATCCGTCAGGCGCTTGCGGCAGGCGTCGAAACGGGGAGGGCAGGCTGATGGCCGGCGGAACAACGACGACGACGGTCGGCCATTCCTATCCCCGGATCGAGGCGCGGGCCAAGGTAACGGGGCAGGCCGAATACATTTATAATCTGCGCCTGCCGTCGATGCTGCACGCCAAGGTGCATCGCAGCCCGATCTCGCACGGGCGCATCCTGTCCATCGATACCAGCGAAGCGGCGGCGACGCCCGGCGTGCATCGCGTCATCACCGGCGAGGATGTGAAATCGGTGCTGCCAGAGCCCTATTACGGCCCCGCCTTCCATGACCAGCCGATCCTGGCGCTGGGCAAGGTGCGCCATTTCGGTGAACCGGTCGCGGTGGTGCTGGCCACGGATCCGCATATCGCCGAATCGGCGGCGCAGCGGATCGTCGTCGAATATGAGGAATTGCCGGGCATCTATGACGAAGTCGCGGCGATGACCTCCGACATCATCGTCCATGACGAACTGAAGCCGGCCGGCACCTTCGCCGACCTGAAGCATCTCGCGGGCAAGCGGGATACCAATCTGGCGCTGGAGTATCACCTGCGCCACGGCGATGCGGACAAAGCCTTCGAAGAGGCGGACCATGTCTTCGACCATACATTCAGCACCCAGCAGACGATGCATACGCCCTTCGAGCCGATGGTGGCGCTGGCGGATGTGCGAAATGACCGGGCGACGGTCTACTCCTCGACGCAGAGCCCGTCCTTCGTGCGTTTCGAACTGGCCCGGCTGCTCGGCTGGCCGGAAAGCAATGTGCGGGTGAAGACCGCGCATCTGGGCGGCGGATTCGGCGCGAAGGTCTATGTGAAGGTTGAGGCGCTGGCGCTGGCGCTGTCGCTGATCGCGCACCGCCCGGTGCGGGTGGCGCAGACCATGGAGGAACAGTTCTACACCATCACCAAGCACCCCTGTACATTCCGTATCCGCAGCGCCGTCAGCAGGGACGGCAAGGTAACCGGCCGTAAATGCGAGGTCTGGTGGAATGGGGGCGCCTATGCCGATATCGGCCCGCGGGTGACGCAGAAATCGGGATTCACGGCGGCGGGTCCCTACGACATCGACAACGTGGCGATCGATTCCTACGCGCTCTACACCAACCGGCCGCCCGCCGGGGCGTTGCGCGGATTCGGCATTCCGCAGCTCGTCTGGGCCTATGAAAGCCACACGGATATCATCGCGCGCGAACTCGGCATCGACCCGGTGGACTTCCGCAAGCGGAACATCCTGCGCAATGGTCGGCCGCAGGCAGTCGGTACCATCGTCGAGGACGGCGAGTTCGAGGCGGTGCTGGATGAAACGGCTTTGCGAATGGGCTGGAACCGGCCATTCGACAAGGGCAGCGGTACGAAACTGCGGGGCCGGGGAGTCGCACTGGGGTTCAAGGCGTCAATTTCACCGACAACATCCAGCGCCATCGTCAACGTTAACGCCGATGGCAGCTGCATTGTCTATTGCAGCACCGTCGATATGGGGCAGGGCTCGGATACGGCGATGGCGCAGATCGCGTCGGAAGTGCTGAATATTCCGATAGAACTGATCCGGATCGTCAATCCCGATACGGATGTGACGCCCTATGACATGTCCACCCTGGGGTCCCGTTCGACCTTCCATATGGGGCATGCCGTGCGGCTGGCGACGTCGGATGCGCGAGACAAGCTGAAGGCGCTGGCCCGGGAAGTCGGCGTGCCGGAAGGGGCCAATACGCCGCTGCCGGAACTGTTCATCCGGAAATTCGGGATGCGGGCGGGGAATATCGTCGGCACGGCCAATTATATTCCCGATTTTTCGCCGCCCAATTACGATACCGGGCAGTCCTCCAACGCGACGCCGTTCTGGATGATCGGCGCGACCGGCGCCGAGGTCGAGGTGGATACGGAAACCGGGCAGATCCGCATCCTGCGGCTGGTCAATGTCTGCGACATCGGCAAGCCGATCAATCCGGTGGTCGTGGAGACGCAGATTTCCGGCGCGGCCGTCATGCAGCTCGGTTTCACGATGACCGAAAACATGATCATCGAAAACGGCCAGCTTACCAATCCGTCGCTGGCGGATTACAAGATCCCCGGTTTCTTTGATATGCCGGAAACGATGGAAAACGGCTTTATTGAGGCAGAGCAGCATAACGGCCCGTTCGGCGCGAAGGGGGCGGGAGAATCAGGCACGTTCGGTGTCTCGCCCGCCATCGCCAACGCCATCGAGGATGCGGTGGGTGTGCGGATAACGCAGATGCCGATTACCGCCGAGGCGGTTTTCCGCGCGTTGCGGGAAAAGCAGGGTCGGCCGCTGGAGGATGACTGCGATGACCGCTGAACGCAGAACGATCCGCTTTACCCTCAATGGACGGCCGGTCGTGGCCGATATCGGCGTGCACCAGAACCTGACCGAGGTGCTGCAGGAAAGTTTCGGTCTGTTCGGGTCGCGGGAAAGCTGCGGGCAGGGCCTGTGCGGCTGCTGCACGGTGCTGATCGACGGTACGGCGGTGACGGGCTGCCTGTCGCTGGCCGCCTTCGTCGATGGCGCTGAGGTGGGCACGATCGAAGGGTTGAGCGACGGCGACAGCCTGAGCCCGGAACAGGAGGCGTTCATCGAATGTGGCGCTTCGCAGTGCGGCTATTGTACGCCGGGGTTTATCCTCATGACGAAGCAGTTGCTCGATGAAAATCCGGCGCCGAACGACGATGAGATAATGCATTACCTGTCCGGAAACCTGTGCCGTTGCGGCACCTATCCCGAAATCATCAAGGCGGTCCGGCTGGCCGGACAGAAGCGGAAGGCAAAATAACAAATGACCGGTACACCCATCATCGAACGGATCGAATTCACCGCCTTTGAAGTCACCATCCCCGACATGTCGGCGGACGCTGCCGGCTTCGGAATATCCTACACGCCGGGCACGGCGAAGCCGCAGCTTCGCTTCGGGCTTCGCATCCACACCGATACGGGCGTTGTCGGTGAATATGTGCCGGGCCGCGGGCGCGCGAAGGTAATCATGACCGCCTGCGAGGCCCTGGCGCATCGGCTGATCGGCCAGCCCGCCCTGCAGCGGGAAAAGCATTACCGGTCGATGCGCCAACTGACCAAGCATATCGGCGAGGTTGGAATCGGCGCGCTGGATATCGCCCTGTGGGACCTTGCCGGGAAACATTACGACGCGTCGGTCGGTGAACTGCTGGGCGGGTACCGGACGCGCCTGCCAGCCTATGCCAGCACCATTCATGGCGACAACCTGCCCAAGGGCCTTTCCAGCCCGGGGGCCTATGCGGATTTCGCCGAGCAGTGCCACGAACTGGGCTATCGCGCCTACAAGATGCATGGCTGGCATGGCGATCTCGCGCAGGAATCGGCGATGATCCGGGAAGTGGCCAAGCGGGTCGGCGACCGCATGGTGATCATGTATGACGGTTCGGGCCATATGAAGACGCTGGCGGACGCCATCCAGCTCGGCAAGGTCTGCGACGAATGCGGGCTTTACTGGCTGGAAGACCCCTATTCGGATGGCGGCGTTTCCGTCCGCGGGCATCAGGTGTTGAAGGAATATATCAATACGCCGATCCTGATTACCGAACACGTCCGGAATCTGGAGACAACCACCGACATGATGGTCGCCGGCGCGACCGATTTCGCCCGTGCCGACCCCGATTACGACGGCGGCATTACCGGCTGCCACAAGGTTGCGGCCGCGGCGGAGGGGCTGGGCATGGATTGCGAAATCCATTCCTGCGGCCCGGCGATGCGGCAGCTGATGGCGGCGTGCCGCAATTCCAATTACTATGAGGTCAATCTGGTGCATCCGGATTGCCCGAACGCCTGGTCCCTGCCGTTCTATGAAGGCGGATATTCCGACCAACTGGATTGTGTCGGCGATGACGGCTGTGTCGGTGTCCCCGATGCGCCAGGCCTCGGCGTGACCTATGATTGGGTTGCAATTGCGAAGGCGGCGGTCGAAACGCGGATCGTCCGCTAGGCGTGCGGCACCGGCTTGCACGTGACGCAGACGGCGATTTGAACTACAATACCTATTGACGAGGCCAGACTCCGGGCGAATATGTTGCGTGCCTGTTGCAGTCGATTATGGCCGCAACAACGATGATTAGGACCTGATGGCGTATGAGTATTCATGTCGCATTGCACCATAAAACGAGCTACGTATACGACCGGAAGGTAGAAGTCGGCCCGCAGATTATACGCCTGCGCCCCGCGCCGCATGCCCGCACGCCGATTATCAGCTACGCGTTGAAAATCGAGCCCGAAGGGCATTTCATCAACTGGCAGCAGGACCCCTACGGCAATTATCAGGCGCGAATCGTCTTCCCCGACCCGGTTGATCGTTTCATCGTGCAGACGGACCTCGTCGCCGATATGTCTGTCCAGAACCCGTTCGACTTTTTCCTGGAGCCGGATGCGGAGGAATTTCCCTTTCGGTACGATGCGGATCTGAAGCGGGAACTCGAATCCTATCTGGAGACGGAATCCGCCGGGCCGCTGCTGTCCGCATGGCTGGAATCGGTGCCGAAGGAACCGGAACAGACGGTCAATTTCCTTGTTGCGCTGAACCAGCGGCTGCAAACGGAAATCACGTATCTGATCCGCATGGAACCCGGCGTGCAGACCTGTGAGGAAACGCTGGAGCGGGGCAAGGGGTCGTGCCGCGATACCGGCTGGCTTCTGGTTCAGATATTGCGGCATCT
Organism: Alphaproteobacteria bacterium; assembly: GCA_040905865.1. NCBI lineage: Bacteria > Pseudomonadati > Pseudomonadota > Alphaproteobacteria > Alphaproteobacteria bacterium. The sequence goes on along the minus strand of JBBDQU010000074.1, from coordinate 153,683 downwards.
GGGTCTCGCCGCGCGGTTCGTGTCGGGCTACCTGTTCCAGTTGAAACCCGATGTGAAATCCCTTGATGGGCCGTCCGGTGCGGAGGAAGACTTTACCGACCTGCACGCCTGGGCGGAGGTCTATCTGCCCGGCGCGGGTTGGGTCGGTCTCGATCCGACCTCCGGATTGTTCGCGGGCGAAGGGCATGTTCCGCTGGCGGCGACACCGCGGCCGCAGAGCGCGGCGCCGATTTCCGGCGTCGTCGGGGAAGCGGAAGTCGACTTTTCCTTCGACATGAAGATTACGCGGGTTCTCGAAACGCCGCGCGTCACCAAGCCCTATACCGAGGAAACCTGGCAGGCAATTGACGCTCTGGGCCGGCAGATCGATGCCAGCCTCGAAGCCGGCGACGTTCGACTTACAATGGGCGGCGAACCGACCTTCGTATCCATCGATCATCCCGATGCCGCGGAATGGAATACTGCGGCCGTGGGTCCGACCAAGCGCCCGCTGGCGGACGATCTGATCCGCCGTTTGCAGGCGAAATACGCGCCGGACGGACTTCTGCATTACGGGCAGGGAAAGTGGTATCCCGGCGAACAGTTGCCGCGATGGGCCTTTGCGCTGTACTGGCGGGTCGATGGCAAGCCGATGTGGCGCCATCCGGAACTGATCGCGGATGAAGACGAGAACGTTGCGCCGGATATCGAGGAGGCCGGCGCTTTTGCGCGCAGCGTGGCGCAGCGCCTGGACATCAACCCGGATGCGGCGACGGCGGCCTATGAAAACCCCTGGCATTTTCTGGAGAAGGAACGGCATCTCCCGGAAAATGTCGACCCGGCGGATTCCAAGCTGGACGATCCGATGGAGCGGGAGCGCCTGGCCAAAACCTTCGAACGGGGATTGCAGACGCCGACCGGCTTCGTTCTCCCGGTGCAGCGCTGGAACGCGAAAGCCAGCGAAAGACGCTGGGTCAGCGAGCCCTGGACAACCCGAAGCAAACATTTGCACCTGATTCCGGGCGATTCCCCGGTCGGATACCGGTTACCGCTAGGGTCCCTGCCGCATATTCCCGAGGTCGATTATCCCTATATCGTTCCGGCGGATCCTTTTGCGGAGCTTACAGAGCTGCCCGATCCCGACGAACGGCGCCAGCCGTATATCGCCGGACAGGATCAGCCCGTGGCGGGACGGCAGGTTCAGGCCGGCCAGTCGACCGGCGGCGGCGACAAGGGGGTCGCGCGCGCGGCGTTGACCGTAGAGCCACGCGATGGCCGGCTTTGCGTCTTTATGCCGCCGACAGAGACGCTGGCGGATTATCTGGAGCTTTTGCTGGCGGTGGAGGAAACCGCGGCGGAATCGTCAATGGAAATCCATGTCGAAGGCTATGCGCCGCCGAACGACCCGCGCCTCAACGTCATCAAGGTGACTCCCGATCCCGGCGTGCTGGAGGTCAATATCCAGCCGGCGCATAACTGGAGCGAAATGGTCGATATCACGACCACACTTTACGAGGAAGCGCGGCTGACGCGGCTCGGCACCGAGAAATTCATGCTGGATGGACGGCACACCGGTACCGGCGGCGGAAATCATGTCGTTGCGGGCGGAGCGACCCCGGCGGACAGCCCTTTCCTGCGCCGCCCCGACCTGCTGCGCAGCCTGATTACCTACTGGCAGCATCATCCGGGCCTCAGCTATCTGTTTTCCGGTATGTTCATCGGTCCGACCAGCCAGGCGCCGCGCATCGACGAGGCGCGCCATGACGGGCTGTATGAAATGGAAATCGCCTTCAGCCAGGTCCCCGATCCGGGTGAGGAAAGCCCGCCCTGGCTGATCGACCGCCTGCTGCGCAATCTGCTGATCGATGTGTCCGGCAATACGCACCGGACCGAAATCTGTATCGACAAGCTGTATTCGCCGGATGGCCCGACCGGGCGACTGGGCCTGGTTGAATTCCGCGCCTTCGAGATGCCGCCGCATGCGCGGATGAGCCTGACGCAGCAATTGCTGTTGCGCGGGTTGATTGCGCGGTTCTGGAAGACACCCTATATCGCGCCGCTGGTCCGCTGGGGAACGTCGCTGCATGACCGGTTCATGCTGCCGCATGCGGTCTGGGCGGATATCGCCGGTGTGGTCGATGAAATGCGTGATGCGGGTTTTCCGTTCGAACTGGACTGGTTCGCTCCGCATTTCGAATTCCGGTTTCCGCGCTATGGTGCAACCCAGTACCGTGACGTCGAAATTGAAATCCGCCAGGCGCTGGAGCCCTGGCATGTGATGGGCGAGGAAGGGGCTGTCGGCGGTACGGTGCGTTATGTCGATTCGTCCGTGGAGCGGATTCAGCTTCGACTCCGCGGCATGACGGATGGCCGCTATCTGCTCGGCTGCAACGGATACCAGGTGCCGCTGTCATCCACCGGCACGAACGGCGAATACATCGCCGGGGTGCGGTTCCGGGCCTGGCAACCGGAATCGGCGCTGCACCCGACGATCGGTGTGGATGCGCCCCTTGTTTTCGACCTGTTCGATACATGGACAAATCGTGTCGTGGCAGGTTGCACCTATCATGTGGCGCATCCCGGCGGCCGAAACTTCGAGCATTTCCCGGTCAATTCCTACGAGGCGGAAAGCCGGCGCCTGTCCCGTTATTTCAATTTCGGGCATACGCCCGGCAGCGGCACCGCGCCGCGTCCGATACCCAATTCAGAATTTCCGATGACCCTGGACCTGCGGCGCGCGCATTGAATATGAGCATTCCCCATCAGACGAGCGACGCCGAAAAGGACAGTCGCGGCCCCGGACTCGCGAACGGATACTGGCCCGTTGAAGGTGCGTATGACGAGATGGTCGACGCCAACGGGAACGTCCGGCCGCATTGGCGCGCGGTTCTGGATGAACTGGATGCGACCCGGCGGGTTGAACTGGAAGGCGCCTGGGAAACGGCGCAGCGGCTGATCCGCGAAAACGGAACGACCTACAATGTTTATGATGAGGAAAACGGCGGCGCCCGTCCCTGGCGGATGGACCCGGTTCCCTTTATCATTGATGCTGCGGAATGGCGGCAACTGGAAGCCGGGCTGACCCAGCGGGCGACTCTGCTGAACGCCATTGTCGCCGATCTGTATGGCCCGCAGACCCTGCTGCGGGAAGGCCGTATTCCGCCGGCGATAATTTTTGAAAATCCCAATTTTCTGCGGCCGCTGCACGGTGTTGTTCCGCCGGGAAACGTGCATCTGCAGTTCATGGCGGTTGACCTTGCCCGCGCGGCCAATAATACTTGGTGGGTCGTCAGCGATCGGACCCAGGCGCCTTCCGGCGCCGGCTATGCCCTGGAAAACCGCCTGGTCATGCGGCGTTCGCTGCCCACCGTGTTCCGGAATGCGCCGGTCCAGCGACTGGCGGCGTTTTTTCAGGCGTTCAGTGACAATCTTGTTGCGCAGACCGGGCGGGAAAACCCGCTGATCGTCCTCATGACGCCGGGGCCATCCAACGAAACTTTTTTTGAACACGCCTATCTGGCCCGGTATCTGGGTTATCCGCTGGTCGAAGGGGCGGATCTGACCGTCCGCGACAGCCGGGTTTATCTGAAAACGCTGAGCGGGTTGCGGCAGGTAGACCTGATCTACCGGCGGGTCGATGGCGATTTCTGCGATCCACTGGAACTGCGGACGGAATCACTGCTCGGCGTGGCGGGCCTTGTCGCCGCGGTTCGCGCAGGGAATGTCGTCGTCGCCAATTCCCTGGGCAGTGGCATTGTTGAATGCGAAGCGCTGATGGGCTTTCTGCCCGGCCTGTGCCGTCATTTGCTTGGCGACGATCTGATTTTGCCGTCGGTGGCGACCTGGTGGTGCGGACAGGAAAAGGAACGCGACTTTGTTCTGAACAACCTGGACAACCTCGTTCTCCGGCCGACATTCTCCAACCGCACCATCCTGACCGATCGCATGCATTCCGTTTTGCCGCAGCAATTGTCGGACCCCGACCGGCGGGCAATTGTCGAGCGTCTCGTATCGCGCGAGCGCGACTTTATCGGACAGGAAGTTTTGCCCCTGTCGACGACACCGGCATGGCGCGATGGCGGGCTGCGTCCCAGCCCCATGATGTTGCGGGTGTTCATCTGTGCGGATGGCGGCGGATACCGGGTGATGCCGGGTGGGCTGACCCGGATATCCGATGAGCCCTACACCCACGCTGTCTCCATGCAGCAGGGGGATGCCAGTAAGGACACGTGGGTTCTGTCGGACGGTCCGGTCAGTACGTTCAGCCGCCTGCCCGTGCTGGAAGGCGGGTCGGTGCTGCGCCGCAGCGGCGAGAATATCCCCAGCCGGGTCGCCGATAACCTGTTGTGGCTGGGCCGGTATGCGGAACGGACGGAAAGCACGGTCCGGCTGATGCGCAGCCTGATCCGCCGTATGCTGGGTGAAGTGGGGGCAACCGATGACCCGGTAATCCTCCGCCGGCTGATCGGTATTCTTACAGGGTTGGGATATCTGCCGAAGCGATCGGCGCGCCGTGCGGAATCAGCCGGTCTTTCGGCATTCGAGCGGGAGATCGGCAATCTGCTGTTCGACCGGAACGTCAATAACGGGCTCCTGAGCCTTCTCGGAAACCTGATGCGGACGGCATCGCTGGTGCGGGACAGGCTGAGCGAGGATGCTTGGCAGATTCTCGATATGCCGCATCGTCTGGCGGCGCGCTATGCGGGTATGGCGCCGATTGGCATCGACAACGCGCATGCGTTCCTGAACGAACTGCTGCGGCTGCTGACGGCGTTCAACGGGATGCAGATGGAAAACATGACCCGCAGCGTTGGCTGGCGACTGCTGGATGTCGGACGACGCATCGAACGCAGCGGACATACGGCCATTTTGATCCGGGAACTTGCCGGGGCCGGCAATCCGGAAAGCGATGGCGGGCTCGACCTGTTGCTGGAACTGGGCGACAGTACGATGACCTATCGGACACGGTATCTGACGACGGCGCAATTCGCGCCGGTACTCGACCTGCTGATGTGCGATGAAACCAATCCGCGGTCACTGATTTTTCAGGCCAACGTGTTGAACGAACACATTGCCGCCCTGCCGCGTGACGTGCGGATGGCCACGCTGACGAACCAGGAATATCTGGTCGAGGAAATGCGCAGCAGTCTGAAACTGGCCATGGTGTATGAACTGGCGGATAGCCGCGACAGCAGGGGGCGGCGTGTCAAGCTCGACCGATTCCTGCGGCGACAGCAGGAAATGGCCGTGATGCTGTCCGACGATATTTCCCGTGCCTACTTTACCCATGTTCTGCCGATCCGTAGCGGAAGCAGCAGGCGCCAGCCGTGATTTACGAGGTCACCCACCGAACCACGTTCGAGTATACGCAAAGCGTATCGATCTCCCATCACCTGCTGCACCTGGCGCCGCGCCCAAATCCCTGGCAGGTCTGCCATCGCCACGCACTGTTTGTTGACCCTTCTCCCGCCGTCATCGAAAACGCAACGGACTATTTCGGCAACCCCACGACCTACATCACCATTGAGGGGACACATGATGTCCTGTCGATTGTCTCCCGCAGTCAGGTCGAAGTGCATCAGCCGCCGCCCGGGCATCCGGGTCTTTCGCCGCCCTGGGAGCATGCAACGCAGTTTCAGCAGTCGTCCAGCGGCGATATGATCGATATCTGCCAGTTCGTCTTCGATTCCCCGCAGACGATCTCGGACGGCGCCGCGCGGGAATATGCGCTGGCCTCCTTTCCGCCGGGCCGGCCTGTTCTGGAAGCGGCTGTCGATCTGATGGGTCGAATTTTTCACGAGTTCCACTATGAGGGCGGCGTCACGGATATTTCCACGCCGGTCGACACCATCCTGAAGGATCGCCGCGGCGTCTGTCAGGATTTCGCGCATCTGCAGATATCCTGCCTGCGGTCGATGGGGCTGCCGGCCCGTTATGTCAGCGGTTACATTCTTACCCATCCGCCGGAAGGCAAGGAAAAGCTGGTCGGGGCCGATGCGTCGCATGCCTGGCTGTCGGTCTGGGTGCCGGGTGACGGCTGGACGGACCTGGACCCGACCAACAATCAGATTCCGTCCGGCGAACATATAACAGTCGCCTGGGGTCGCGACTATGCGGATGTCAGTCCCATCAACGGGCTGGTGATCGGCGGCGGAAATCACGAGATCGAGGTTTCCGTCTCCGTCGAGCCAAGGGTCGACTGAGCAGGGACTTTTCGCGCATGACTGGCCGCTGTAAGCTGATATGCACCTGATCAGTGTTGCGAGGGGCGTGCCGGTGGCTCAGTTGGAAAAATTTTATAATATTGCCGATTTACGCGAGGCGGCGCGCCGCCGTTTGCCGAAAGCCGTGTTCGAATACATCGACCGGGGTACCGAGGACGAGGTATCGCTGTCGGAGAACCGCGCGGCCTTCAACCGGTTGACGCTGCGCACCCGGTTCATGGTGGATCTCAGCGAACGGGACATGGGCACCGAAATTTTCGGCAAGCGCATCGACCTGCCGATCATCATCGCGCCGACCGGTATCGCCGGCCTTTGCTGGTATGAAGGGGAATTGGCGCTGGCCCAGGCGGCCGCCGCCGCGGGCATTCCCTTTACCCTGGCCATGAGTTCGCTGACGCCGCTGGAATCCATCGCGGCGCAAGCCGGCGGCCGTCCCTGGTATCAGCTGTACATGTGGGAAGAGGAGGAACTATCCTATGAAATGGTCGGGCGCGCCCGGGACCTGAATTTCGAGGCGCTGGTCGTGACAATCGACAGCGCCCTGGGACGGGCCCGTGAATACAATCACCGCAACGGGTTCAGCGTACCGCTGAAAATCAACCCGACCCTGATGACGGACCTGATGATGCATCCGCGCTGGCTGACCTCCGTGATGTTCCGCTATTTCATGAATGGCGGCATGCCAAACCACGCCAATTATCCCGCCCAGTACAAGCCCGTGATCGCCAGCAGGAACGGTCGCACACCCAAACGCCATGAGGCGATGACCTGGAAGGATATTGCCAGGATGCGCGATTTCTGGCCGGGCAAGCTGATCGTCAAGAGTATTCTCAGCGCCGACCAGGCGCGGCAGGCGGTGGATCACGGCGCGGACGCCATTGTCGTTTCCAACCACGGCGGACGGGCGCTGGATGGCTCCGTGCCGACCATCGATGTCCTGCCGGAAATCGTTGCCGCCGTCGGCGAGCGCACGACGATCATCCTCGACAGCGGCATCCGCCGCGGCAGCGACATCGTGAAGGCGGTGGCGCTGGGCGCCGATGCGGTCATGGTCGGCCGCGCGACACTTTATGGCACCGCCGCCGCCGGCATGGCGGGGGCAACAAAGGCGCTCGGAATTCTCGGAGAGGAGTTCGAGCGGTCGATGGGGTATGTCGGGTGCCGCAATGTCCAGGAACTGGATCCCACGATTTTCGGCCCGACCAACCGGAACTAGGGCGGCGCCCGTCACCGATAACAATCCATAACGAGGGGAAGCATGACCAAGGGGATACTCGCCGTCTGGTCCGATATCACGCCGGATGCGGCGGCGGATTACGACAGGTGGTACGAGGAAGAGCACATGTTCGAGCGGCTGGTGGTCGACGGGTTCCACCGGGCTCGACACTACCGGACCGTGTCCGGATCGCAGATGTTCTTCACCTATTTCGTCACGGACGATTCCAGGGTGATGAAAAGCCCCGCCTATTTCGAAAGCGCCAACAATTCCTCGGACTGGACGAAGCGCATACTACCCCATTTCCGCAACACCAACCGCACGGCCTTCAATGTCGTCCGCCGCATCGGCTGGGGCTTTGGCGCCGTTTCGATGACCATCCGCATGGGCGCCGCCGAAGGACGCGCGGGCGAACTGATGCGCTGGCTGGGTCAGGAGTTGTTTCCCGAGCTGCTGAGGAAGCCGGGGATTATAGGCTTGCAGATATGGGAGCGCGACCTGGATTCCACCGTCCTCAAGGTGCAGGACGCCAGCCTGCGGGGCAAGGAGGATGAAACCGCGCCTTTCACCGTGTTCGTTGAGGCGACGGGGATGGCGGCGCTGGAGAGTCTGGAATCGGGACCGCTGTCAGCGGACAGCCTCGCTGCTCACGGTGCCGAAGACATCATCATTTCCCGCCACCAGCTCATGAATTATGGCGAGAAGGAGCCCATGGCGGTGATTTAGGCGCTGTTGGTTGCCGGCGGCTTTCGCCGCTTTCAGGAAGGGATATGACATGATCAGGGGGATACTCGCGGTGTGGTCGGACATCACGCCGGAGGCGGCAGCGGAATACGACCGGTGGTACGAAGAGGAACATATGTTCGAGCGGCTGGTCGTCGATGGCTTCCATGGCGCGCGACATTATTGCACCGTGTCCGGGCAACAGATGTTCTTCACCTATTTTATTACCGACAATGCCGCCGTCATGCAGAGCCCCGGCTATTTTCACAGTACCGACAACACGTCAGCCTGGTCCCGGCGCATTCAGCCGCATTTCCGCAATACGAACCGCACGGCTTACAATGTCATCCGCCGCATCGGCTGGGGCTATGGCGCGGCCGCCATGACCATCCGCATGGAACCCGCAAACGGATGCGAGGACGCATTGGTGCGCTGGTTGGGGCAGGATCAGTTCCCGGCTCTGCTGAAGCGGCCGGGAATTATCGGCCTGCAGATCTGGAAGGCGGATATGGAAGCGACTCGCAGGAAGGTACTGGACGAAAAGACACGCGGGCAGGACCGGACCTCGGGCCTCACCGTCTTCATCGAAGCGACGGGGATGGCGGCGCTGGAGGAACTGGAGAACGGCCCACTATCTGTGGAAAATATCGTTGCCCATGGTGCGGTGTCCCCGGTCATCTCCCGCCACCAACTCATGAATTTTGGCGAGAAGGCGTTCCTGTCGGATATCTGATCTAAAAATCCACGGCGAGTTTCAGTGTCGCGGTGTGGGCGTCCTCGCCGGTTCCGCCATTGCTGATTTCGTAGTCCTCGTCATGCAGGTACTCGGCGGTTACGGCGACATGCTCGACAATGCCGACCGTGATCGCGCCACCGTACCGGTATTCGGGCAGTCCGAGCGCCAGCGCTTCTTCCGTCCCCTGTGCGGTCGCGGCGAAGGTCGTCTCCTTGCCGAGCAGTGTAATCGTATAGGCGCTTTCGATATGCCATGCACCGGGCCGCGCGCCGTTGGCGGCGAACGGAATTTCCGCGGCGTCGAAGTCTTCAAGCGCCGCGATATATGCGCCGCGCAGGGTGGCCGGTCCGAAGCCCAGGCTGCCGTGCACCGATGCGCCGGGAATGTAGTTATTCAGTGTCGTCGCTGTCGCGCCCAACGTATCGGTAAGTCCGTCGGAATCGGCCAGATTGGAAATATATTCGGCCCCGAAATCGTATTTGACGCTTCCTGTTTCGCCGGTGTAACCGGCAAAGAGGCCGCCCTGGTTGATATGGTCGCCGTTACCGGAACGCTGGCTGTCACCGTTATAGACATAGCCGCCTAGCGAGAACCCGCCCCATTCCGCACCGACCAACGCCGCCGCTTCCTTGGTTTCCGCCATGTCCTTGGTGACCGGGTCGGTGCTCATGTCAGTATCGAAGTTACCGAAAGGCACGGCGAATTGTCCGACCTGCAGGTAGGCGGGGAATTCCCCGGTATCGCCCAGGGTGACGAAGGCTTCGTCGAGCGTGATGTTGTTGCTGCCGTCCTCGAACAGAAGCTGGACATGGGTGTTAACGTATTTGACCGGGTTTGCGTCGAAATATAATTCGACCTTGGCCAGAGTCAGGTCGCTCGAATCGTTATTGCCGAAGCTGCTCGTACTCGTCGCTTCGGCTTCGATCACGCCGCCAATCTTCACGCGCTTCCACCACGCCTCCTCGCTTTCGGCATCCTTTACCGTGACAGCTTCGTCGGCCTTCATCGCTGCCTCTTCCGACGTTTTCTGCGCCGTTGACAGCGCTGATTTCAGCTCCTCAATAGCTTTCTGCTGCTGCTGGATAAGCTGCAGAAGCTGTGCGTTGCCGGGTACGCCGTCCGCCGCAATTGCCGGGTGAGTCGCAGCCGTAACAATCGCCATGGCGACGGTAGAGCTGAGTATCGATAGCTTCATTTTATTGTTTCCTTTTTTACTGTTGGGGCGGTCGCGGGATATTCTGGTGTTGCCGGCTCCCGGCGCCGGGCGTCGCTTCCCATGCCGCAACGCCTGCTTTGCCGTCGTCGTGCCGAATAAACATAATATTATAACATAACATTATGTTGTGACTATCCTCGGTGTCAATTCGGAATTTGGTGGGCTGTTCAGTCGACGTAATTACACGCGGCGGGCCGCGCGAACGGCCACTATGGCGCATCAGGCGCGATGATCGTCCCGCCGGTGGTCAGTCCGCTGCGTACTTCCCTCGGCGCTTGAATTCGCCGTAGCCCTGCCAGATCACCATACCGACGCAAATTGCCATGAACACGCCCGAAATGGGTCGTGTGAACAGCGGCACGATATCGCCGGCGGTGATCATCAGGCCGGAACGCAGCCCCGACTCGGCGATCGGCGCGAGGACGAGTCCGATGACGAACGGGCCGAGCGGCACTTTGCAGCGCTCCATGGCGAAACCAATAACGCCGAACGCCAGCATTACCCAGACGTCAAAGATCGAATTCGATGTCGCATAGGATCCCAGCAGGCAGAACAGCAGAATGACGGGCAGGATTCGCGACCGCGGCACAAGGGTCAGCCTCGCGAAGTAGATGGCGCCGAACACCATCATGAAGAACATCAAGACGTTGGCGATAAAGGCGGAACCCATGATGGCGACGACGAGGTCCGGGCTGTTGACGAAGAGCAGGGCGCCGGGCGTCACCGCATGGATCGTCATGGCGCCGAGCAGGATGGCGTCGATGACGCTGCCCGGAATACCCATCGCGATCAGGGGGATCAGCGCGCCGTTGACGCTGGCGTTATTGGCGGCCTCGGAGGCGATGATGCCTTCTTCCGCCCCCTTGCCGAACCGTTCCGGCGTCTTCGACAGGTTCTTGGTGGTGGTATAGGCGATGATCGAGGCGATGTTGGCGCCGACTCCCGGCAGGATGCCGATCCAGGTGCCGATCAGGCTGGAACGGATCAGGTTACCCATGTTGCGGGTCCAGTCCCTTACGCCGAGAAATATGCCCTTGCCGCGGACCCTGATCAGTTCGCCCTTGCGGTCGACTTCACAGACATCCGAAATGATCTGCCCCACGGCGAACACGCCGATAAGCACCGGTAGCAGCCCCAATCCACCGGTCAATTCCTGGAATCCGAAGGTAAGGCGCATCGATCCCCCGGCCGGGTCGACGCCCGGAATAGCGACCAGCATGCCCAGGAAGCCGGAAATCAACCCCTTCAGCAGGGAGCCTTCGCTGACCGAAGCGATGAGGACGATGGCCATCATGACCAGAGCAAAGATTTCGAACGGGCCGAATTTCGTGGCGAGGTCGGCGAGGGGGCGCGACAGCCCGACGAGGAACAGCCACGAGACGCAGCCGCCAAAGAACGACGCGCTGATGCCAAAGCCGAGCGCGCGCGCCGGCTGACCGCTGCGCGCCATGGGATAGCCGTCCAGCGTTGTCATGACCGAGGCCGGAGTGCCCGGCATGCGCAGCAAGGTGGCGGAGATCAGTCCGCCGGATATCGCGCCCACATACATGGCGACCAGCAGTGCCAGCGCGTTGGCCGGCGTCATGCTGAAGGTCAGCGGCAGGCTCAAGGCGATGAGCATCGTTCCGGTCAGCCCGGGAATCGCGCCCACGACGATGCCGAGGAGCGTACCCAGGGCGATAAAGAACAGGGGAGTCAATCCGAACAGTGCGCCGATGGCGGAAAGAATATCCATGATCGTTGTCCCGTCCGCCGTTTACGGCAGGTCGATGATGAAGACGTTGGTGAAAATATAATGGAGTCCGAACCCAATGAACGGGCTGGCTAAGAGTGTCGGCAGCCAGCCGCGCCTGTCGAACCGCGTCAGGATCGCCATGGAGACCACGAGGAACACCGTAGCGATAATATAGAACGGTACGATTCGGGTATGCAGCGCTGCGGCAAAGGCGACTGCCGCCAGCACCAGCCAGACTGCCATCCAGGGCGTCGGTGTGACCCCGTCGTCCTCCAGATTACGGTTGTAGCGCTCGGGCTTGATGATCAGCGGTACCGCCAGTACGGCGATCGCGATGGCCAGAATGCGCGGAAAGGCCGCCGGGCCAAGCGGTTCGTAGCTTGGTGGGGGCAGGTCTCCGGTGGCCCAGTAGACAGCACCGCAGACAAATAAAAGCAGTAAGCCAAGGATACGGTCGCGCATGGTTCCTGATCGCTGTGAAGGTAATTCCAGTAGTCGGCGAACGCCGGTCCGGTTCGTCCCCCGGTCCTGCCGCGCGATTGGGCGCCGGACCATCGGTGCAAGATTGTACCTTAAGAAACATTACAAGCCGAAACGGGCGCGGCATATGCCAGCCGCGCCCGTCGCCCTGGGTGGATTTACTTCTTCGCCACGCTTTTCGCCAGCGGTGCGATCCATTCATAGGTTGCATCAAGTTTCTTGGCGAAGCCCGGCCCGGTGTCATAGGTCAGGGCCATGCCGCGGTCCTCAAAAAGCGCCTTCTTGATGTAATCCGTTTCCATTGCCTTCTTCAGCATCGCCGCCATGCCGTCCATGGCTTCCTTTGGCGTTCCCTTGGGCGCGAACCACCAATGCTCGATGCAGAGCGACGCGTCGTAGCCTTGTTCCTTCGCCGTCGGATGGTCCATGACGCCCGGCTGGCGTTCCGGGGCCAGTACGGCGAGAAGCCGGAAGCCTTCTTCTTTGTAGCGCAGGTAGGACCCCACGCTCAGCAACCCGGCTGCCGTGTGCCCGCCTTTCAGCGACGAGATCGCATTCGCCTCGCCGCCAACCTGCACGAGGCGGAACTTTGCGCCCGGGTCGGAATTTTCCATGATCAGCGTCGTCATGTGGAACACGGAGCCGAGATTGGTCGCGAAGGGAATGGTGTTCGGCTTTGCCTTCGCCTCGTCCATCAGTTCCTTGAAAGTCTGCCACTTCGCTTCCTGCGGGACGATGGACGCCATGCAGGAATTTGTCGTGCCGGCAACCGCCTCGAAGTCGCGGTAACTGACCTGGGATTGGCCGGACGCTTCCGCCGACATCAGCGCAAGGTGGAGCAGCAGGAAGGTGTGCCCATCCGGAGCCGATGACTTCGCGCGGTTTGAACCGACCGAGCCGCCGGTCCCGCCGGTGATGTTCAGGACGGCCATCGGCTGCGGCAACAGGTTGTTGTCGGCTGCGGCTTTTTGGAAGGTGCGGGCGGTGATGTCGGTCACGCCACCGGCCCCGAAGGGGACGATGATGGTGATCGGTTTTTCCGGCCAGGCGGCTTGCGCCGGCGCAAGCGTAACAACCGACAGGGCAACTGCGGCCAGGGCAAGTTTACCAAGCGGGCGTATTGATTTGTTCGTCATTCGTCTCTCCCGGTTGAATGGAAAGTGCTGTTCGGCACAAGCGGAACCCGGCAGGCTTGGCCTCCATGCCTTCCCGGATAACAGGATCGAATGACGCCCTAAACGCTCATCGATGTCAATCCCGGGGTGATACACTGCTTATGGACACATCCTCACGACATGAAACAACCATGACAAGGGAGCCGGCGCGGCGGATTCCTAGCGCCACAGCACGTGACGGAACTTGATGGCGGTCAGTATGGTAACGGTCACGCCGCTGCCGCAATACAGCGCCAGGGTTGCGTGATAGCCGTATGCGTCGATCAGCCACCCCGCCAGCGTCAGTCCCAGGGGCAGCCCGTATACCGCCAGCGTCCGCACGCCCATCGCGCGGCCACGGAAACGGGAATCGAGCCCGTTGAGGAGGGTCACGGCGAGAGAAATCATGAAGATGCTGTGACCCATGCCGACGGCGTACAGCATCACGCTTCCGGCGATGGAACCGTCGGTCTGGCCGAACAGGAGCAGCACTCCGTACCAGACGATGGCGCTCTGCACGCAGAACCGGCCCGGTCGGCGCAGCGGGCCGATCCACGACATCAACAGCGATCCGGTCAGCGCGCCGCCCGCGTAGCACGCGACCAGGAGTCCCAGCCCTGTTGCGTCCAGGTGGAACAGTTCCTTGGCCACATAGGGCAGCATGTTGGAGGTCAGCGGCACGGCGGTGAAATTGATGAAAAAGGCGAGCCACATGATCGCCAGCACGCCTGGCGTGCGCCAGACATAGGCAAGCCCGTCTTTCAGGTCCCGCCATGGCGATACGGGCGTCCCCTGCGCCACCGGAGCGACCGGCTCGGCGCCGGGCTCGAGCTGCCGCGAGATGCCGAAGGTGAAGCACAGGCTGGCAGCATAAAAGCCGGTAATGACGACATAGGTGTAACCGATGCCCAGCGCGGTAAACAGTCCGGCGCCAACCAGTGCGCCGATGATCCGTGCCGAATCCTGCGTCGCGCGCGACAGGCCCAGCGCACCGCCAAAATTGGCTGGCGGGATGGTGTTGCCGATCAGCACGTTGCGCAGCGAGATATCGGAGGGCCGGATGATCCCCATCAGCGTGACGATGACGAAGACCACCGTGGGGGTGAGGTTACCGGAAAGGCCGAAGGCCATCATCGTACCGGCGAGCACCGCATAGGAAGCGCGTACAGCGCAGTAGACGTTCTTGTGCCCGTAGCGGTCGCCGATCACGCCGAACAGCGGCGCGATAAGAGTACCCAGATAGGCCAGTGCGGCCATGACCGCGAGCAGCTTCACTGATCCCGTTTCGACCAGGATGAACCAGCCGAGGATCAGCGTCTCCATTTCAAACGCCCAGGAGGCTGCCAGGTCGGCGGGCCACTGAAACCGGTAACTGCGGACCCTGAACGCGGCAAGCATGCTACAACCGCGTCAAATATGACGCGGCTGAACAGCGGAAGCTGTGCCGATTTGCATCTTGTCCGTCCGGTCCGGGTCAGACAGTCGCGAGCGCCTGATCCAGATCGGCCAGGATGTCATCGATATGCTCGATACCGATCGACAGGCGGACATAGCCATCGGTAACGCCGGTGGCGATCTGTTCATCGGCTGTAAGCTGGGAATGCGTCGTCGATGCGGGATGGATTGCGAGGCTTCGCGCGTCGCCGATATTGGCGACATGATAGAACATCTTCAACGCCTCGATGAAGGCCTGCCCGGCTTCCTTGCCGCCGGCCAGTTCGAAACCGACCAGCCCGCCCAGCCCGCCTTTGAGGTAGGTATCGGCGCGCCGTCTGTCTTCACCGGTCTGGTTGCCCGGATGGATGACTTTCGTGACCCTGGCATGCTTGCCGAGATATTCCGCGACCGCCACTGCATTGCGGCAGTGTTCGCGCATGCGAAGCGGCAGGGTTTCCAGTCCCTGAATGAAGTGGAAGGCATTCTGCGGGCTGATGGCGGGGCCTAGATCGCGCAGCAGGGCGACGCGCGCCCGGATGATATAGGCAATCGGGCCCAGCGGCTTGACCGCCTCGGTCCAGACCGCACCGTGATAGCTGTTATCCGGCGTGTTCAGCGCCGGCTGACGTTCCGGCACCGCTTCCCAGTCGAAGGCGCCGCTGTCGACGATGATGCCGCCGATGGAGGTGCCGTGTCCGCCGATGTATTTGGTCAGCGAATAAACGTTGATCGCGGCGCCATGGTCGAAAGGCCGGCAGATGACCGGCGCGGCGGTGTTGTCCATGATCAGCGGAATGCCCAGCGGCCGGCCGATATCGGCGACTTCCCTGATCGGGAACACCTTCAGCTTTGGGTTCGGCAGGGTTTCCGCGTAATAGGCGCGGGTCCGGTCATCGGTCGCGCGGCGGAAATTTTCCGGATCGGCAGGATCGACGAAGCGTACTTCGATACCCTGCTGTTTCAGCGTATTGGCGAACAGGTTCCAGGTCCCGCCATACAGGTCGGTGGAGCTGACGATATTGTCACCGGCCCAGGCCAGGTTTTGCACCGCCAGGGCCGAGGCCGCCTGGCCCGACGCAACCGCAAGGGCGGCGACGCCGCCTTCCAGCGCGACGATGCGTTGTTCCAGCGCGTCCTGTGTTGGGTTCATGATTCGTGTGTAGATGTTGCCCAGTTCCTGCAGGGCAAACAGGCGACTTGCATGTCCTGTATCCTGAAACTGGAACGAGGTCGTCTGATAGATTGGCACAGCAACGGCGCCTGTTGCCGGGTCGCTGCGGTACCCCGCATGCAGCACGATTGTTTCCGGATGCTTGCTATCGGTCATGATTTCCCCCGTGCCTTTCGCTTTCGAACACTATCCGTCCTGGGACCGGTAATGGCAATACGCTGTCATGGCATCTTGCCTGTCCCGAAAACCATACCGGAAGTACAGTTTCCCCGGTCTGTCGGGTAGCCGGGCCGCTGGGAATTGCCGGTTACCCGTTATCTGATTGAAATGAGGGGAGAAACCTTATCGTGCAAGCTGTACCACGGTCCCGCTGGTGCAGAATCCAAATGGTGGTCATTTTGCCGGCAATGCCGACGCGGTTGGCTCCGGGATGCCGGCGCGACTTTATCTCCGCCTTCACCATGAACTATATCGACGAGGCGGCAGAGGAATTCGACGACGGCAATCCGCGACGCATGTTCGTCCTGAATTTGAACGGAGGGAGCGCCGGCGTTAATGGCGCTCCCTCCGGGCGCACTTTTTTGATTTACGTATCCGTATCCGCGGGCGGCGGTTCCGGCGTCCGTGGATCGATGGCGAAAACGGCCGGCGAGGAAACGTTCACCAGGACGAAATTGTCGCGTTCCTCCGCTATCGGGGCATCGCTGCGGGTCGTCCGGTAATAGGCAAATCCTGCCGTCAGAATGTGAACCGCCGCGGTGAAATAGAACAGCGCATGATAAGAGGTCGTTTCCATGATCGCCGATGCGATGACCGGTCCGACCACGGCGCCGAGGCCGAAAATCAGCAGCAACCCGCTACTGACATCGACCCGGTCGCCCGGTTCGACCAGGTCGTTGGCGTGGGCGATGCTCAGCGCATAGATGGGGAAGGCGAAGCCACCGAACAGAAACGCCAGGGCGAGCATCAGGATGTGCGAATAACCACTGAGCGTCGCCAGCCCCAGCCCGGCCAGGGCGCACAGCAGGCAGGCGGCAATCAGGACGTAACGCCGGTCATAGTGATCCGACAGTCGCCCCAGCGGAAACTGCAATATCGCGCCGCCGATGATGGTTACGGCCATGAAAAAGGCGATTTCCGAAACCGGAAGGCCGTTCAGCCGCGCGTAAACGGGGGCGAGCCCCCAGAATGCGCCATTCGCCATGCCGACCGCGATACATCCCAGAACGGCGACAGGCGAAATGCTGTACAGCCAGCGAATCCGCAGTCGGGTCTGCTGGATCGGCCGCGGAGCGGTCGCGGTGGTCAGCGCGACGGGAACCAGCCCTATGGCGATCAGCACGGTAACAATTGCAAAGAGTTCGAACCCTGCGGGTTTGGCGGCATTCAGCAGGAACTGACCGCCGGTGATCGCCGTCAGGTTCACGACCTGGTAAATTGACAGCACGAGGCCCCGGTTTTCGTTGCTGCTGTGTTCGTTCAGCCAGCTTTCGATAATCATGTACAGGCCGGCGAAACAAACGCCGGTCAGGCACCGGAAGACATACCAGGGGACAGGTGAAACGATGAGGGCGTGCAGCATCGTCGAGGCGGCGGCGATGGCGGCGAGCGCCGCAAAGGCGCGAATATGGCCGACCCGCTTGATCGCGTAAGGTCCCGCGATACATCCGACCGTGAAGCCGAGATAATACGCAGCGCCGATGCCGCCAATTTCGAACGCGGAGAATCCATCAATATCGGCCCGGATTGGTAGAACAGTACCCTGGAGCCCGTTTCCGACAAGAAGGATAAAAACGCTGAGCAACAGCGCGGCAATGGGGGCAAGATTCATTACACTGACCTCTTCAGTACCGACCCAGACTTAGAGCACATCAGGTTTAATTGGAACCGCAACAGGTTCCATATAAACCTGTGAAGGTGCTCTTTCCGGTCAAAACGGTTGAGCTTCGGCCCGCGGCCCGCGATAGTCGGTTACCGGTACATGAATGCCCGACGTTTGTGAAAGATTGATGAACACCATCCTGACATTGCTCGACCCGGAACGGGTGCGAGAATTCTATGACGCCGGTTTCTGGCGGGGCGATACAATTTACGACCTGGCGTGCGCACATGCTGCGCGGACCCCGGATGCGCCCGCATTCCGCGACCGGTACCGGCGCATGACCTACCGGAATCTCGTTGCGGTGGCGGATGAACTGGCGGCCGATCTTCACCGGCGCGGCGTGTGTCACGGGCAGCGCGTGGCGGTGTGGTTGCCGGGTCGGGTTGAAGTCGCCATCGCCCTGCTGGCCTGTTCGCGCAACGGTTATGTACTGTGTCCGTCCCTGCACCGGGACCATACTGTCGCGGATGTTGGAAACCTGTTGCGCCGGATGCGCGCGAGCGCATTGATTTATCAGGAAGGCTACGGCGTGGATTCGGTGTCCGCGCATGCGGCCTGGGTGCCGGATGACATTGAATCGCTGTGCCATGCCTATATCCTGCCGCCGCTGGCTGATGAACCGGCTCCGGCAGCGCCGTTTGCCGGGATGCTGGATGCCGCGCCGGGCCGGGTGGCGGATCCGGCACGGGTTTCCGAACCGGACGGTGTCGTCTATCTCGCATTCACTTCCGGTACGACGGATGCGCCCAAGGGGGTGATGCACAGCGATAATACGATACTGGCGAACTGCCGTGTTTTTACCGCGGACTGGGGGCTCGACGCGGATTCGGTCCTCTATACGATGAGCCCGCTCAGCCACAATCTCGGGCTGGGGGCGCTGGTAAACGCCCTGCTGACGGGGGCCGAGCTTGTGGTGCATGACCTGCCCCGTCAGGCCAGTCTGCTGGATCGCCTGCTGGAAACCCGGGCCAGTTTCCTGGTCGGAGTGCCGACCCATGCGGTCGATCTGCTTTCGGAATTGCGGGCCCGGAAAGACCCGAGCCTGCCGTATCTGAAAGGATTCCGGATTTCGGGCGCGGCGGCATCCGGCGATGTCGTCGACCGGTTACTGGCATACGGTGTCCGCCCGCAGAGCGGATACGGCATGACCGAGGCGGGCTCGCATAATTACACGCTACCCGATGACGATCCGGCGCTGGTAACGGGTAGTTCGGGGCGCGCGGCCCCCGGATATGAACTGAAGATCTGGCGGCGGAACGATCCGGAACGCGAAGCGGCGCCGGGGGAAGTCGGTCAGATCGGCGGCCGTGGCGCCAGCCTGATGGTCGGTTATTTCAATGACCAGGCCGCGACGGAATGCTGCTTCAACAGCTCGGGATGGTTCATGACCGGGGACCTGGGATGGATGGACGACAACGGTTATGTCCGCGTGACCGGCCGCAAGAAGGAACTGATCATCCGTGGCGGGCGCAACATCTATCCGGGCAAGCTGGAAAACCTGGCGATGGGTCATGCCGCGGTGCGCCGCGCCGCCGCTGTTCCCGTGGCCGACGGACGGTTGGGTGAAAAAGTCTGCCTTGCGGTCATGCTGTATGACAACGCGACGGTAACGGCGGATGACCTGCTGCGGCATCTGGACGCTTCGGGCCTGTCGCGATATGACATGCCCGAATACTGGCTGCTGCTCGACGACATCCCGTTGACCGCGAGCGGCAAGATATTGAAACGGACGCTGGTGGAGCGGATTGCATCGGGCGCGTTATCGCCCGCTCCGATACGCTGGCGGCGTCCGATCGAGGGATAGGAGCCGGCCATGCGCGCCGTCGTAATTCATGAATTTGGCGATGCCGGCGATGTGCCGCTGGGGACATTGCCCGACCCGGCGCCCGGACCAGACGAGGTACTGGTGCGCATCCACGCCGTCGCCGTCAATTTTGTCGACCTGCTGGTGATGGAAGGGAAATACCAGTTTCTCCCGGACAGGCCCTTTGCGCCGGGCAAATTGCCTTGCGGCGTCATCGAGGCAGTCGGCAGCGCCGTGACGGCGTTCCGACCGGGCGACCGGGTCCAGACCATGGCGGAACATGGCGGTTATGCGGAACTGGTGGCGGTTCCCCAGGACCAGTGTCTGCATTTGCCCGATACCCTGTCGTTCACGGATGCGGCGTCAATGGCGCTGGCATTCGATACCGCCTGGTTTGCCCTGCGGGACCGCGCGAGGATCCGGCCCGGGGAGAGTGTTCTGGTCCTTGGCGCCACTGGCGCCGTCGGCAACGCCGCGCTGCAACTCGCGAACGCCTGGGGCGCGCGTGTGCTGGCCGGCGCATCGTCGCCGGACCGGATGGACGATGTCCTGCGGGCCGGTGCGGATGCGGCTATCGACCTGTCGCGAAAAAACCTGCGCGATGATCTTCGCGCGCAGGTCCATGCGGCCAATGACGGCAACGGCGTCGATATCGTCATCGATCCGCTGGGTGGCGATATCTTCGATGCGGCAATCCGCGCCCTGGCCTGGCGGGGTCGCCTGGTTGTGGTCGGGTTCGCCGCGGGGCGCATTCCCGAAATCCGGGCCAATTATCTTTTATTGAAAAATATTGAGGTCAGCGGATTACAGGTCAGCGATTATCGCAAACGGGATCCGGACCAAATGGCGGTTTGTTTTGCCGAACTTTTCAGCCTTTACGAATCCGGAAATCTGATTCCGGCGGCGTCGGAAACCTTTCCGCTCGACCGGTATCGGGATGCCCTGACGCGGATGCGCGACAGGACGGCAGGGAAGCGGCTTGTACTGCAGCCGAATCGTTGATCGGGCCTCGGCCGGCGTAGCGTGAGATTCGAACCCATTCAATTAACAGGCCTCCAAGCAGACAGAAATTAATTGACGACAGCAATATTGCTCCGGCTGGCCGAAGGCACCCGATTTTGAATGATTGCTGGTGTCGTGCCGTGTCAAACCGGATACAATGGTGAATATGATGAACCGCAAGCGGCGAGACCGCGCAAAGATGTCATGAGTCAGGACAACGCATTAGCCAATTACGATGCGGGTGGGTTTTTCTGCGAACTTTTCGGTCGCGACGGAA
This sequence comes from Alphaproteobacteria bacterium, assembly GCA_040905865.1. NCBI lineage: Bacteria > Pseudomonadati > Pseudomonadota > Alphaproteobacteria > Alphaproteobacteria bacterium. The sequence continues at coordinate 132,647 of JBBDQU010000074.1, read as the reverse complement.
AGCCTCCGGAACATACCGCTCTGGTGCGTGAGCGCCTTTCGCAATTGAATATCCCGTCGCTGCGGCGGAGGTCCCGCGATGCGATCGAGGAACTGTACGATCTGGGAATAACATTTACGGTCTATTCCGACCGGGACGTGATTGACCGGATACTACCCTTCGACGTCATCCCCAGGGTCATTTCGCCAAAAGACTGGAAAATCATTGAGACCGGCGTACAGCAGCGCGTTGCGGCTTTGAACCTTTTCCTGCGCGATATCTATAACGACCGAAAAATCCTGAATGACAAGGTCGTGCCGGCGGATCTTGTCCTCGGCAATGCGAATTATCGCAAGGAAATGGTCGGGCTGGACGTTCCCGGCGGGGTATACGTCCATATCTGCGGTACCGATATCGTGCGCGACGAAACGGGCGAATTCCGTGTGCTGGAAGATAACGCCCGGACGCCGTCGGGCGTTTCCTATGTCATCGAGAACCGCCACCTTATGCTGCGCGCCTTCGCCGATCTTACCGACGGCATCGATCTGCGTCCGGTGGACGGCTATGGCAGCCAGCTGGCCGGCGCCCTGGCGGCGGTCGCGCCGATACATGCACCGAATGACCCGTGTATTGTCCTGTTGTCGCCGGGTACGTTTAATTCAGCGTATTTCGAGCATGTATTTCTGGCGCGGGAAATGGGCGTGCCGCTGGTCGAAGGGCAGGACCTTGTGGTTGAAAAGGACCGCGTCTTCATGAAGACGACCGGCGGACTTGTTCCCGTACATGTCATTTACCGGCGGATTGACGATGCCTTTCTTGACCCGGAGGTCTTCAACCCGGAAAGCGTTCTGGGCGTACCGGGCCTGATGCGCGCTTACCGCAAGGGCAATGTCAATATCGCCAATGCGGTGGGAACCGGGGTTGCCGACGACAAGGCCATCTACGCCTATATGCCGCGCATCATCCGCTATTACCTGGACGAAGATCCGATTCTTCAGAACGTGCAGACGAATATCTGCCGGGAAGACGAAGGTCTCGCCTACACGCTCGACCGTCTGGAGGAACTGGTGACCAAGCCGGTTGGCGAATCCGGCGGATATGGCGTTGTTATCGGACCGCGCGCCACCAAAAAGGAGCTTCGCGAACTGCGCGCCGTTTTGCGGAAGAAGCCGGATAACTATATCAGCCAGCCCATGATCAATCTGTCCGTCACGCCGACGCTGATCCGGAACGCGGTGGAGCCGCGCCATGTTGACCTGCGCCCGTTCGCGGTGACCGGCGACTCCACCTGGGTATTGCCCGGCGGATTGACGCGGGTTGCGATGAAACGCGGCTCGCTGGTCGTTAACTCGTCACAGGGCGGCGGAACGAAGGATACCTGGGTCCTTGGATAGCAGTCTTCTCACACGGTTTGCGGAAAACATTTTCTGGCTCGCCCGGTATATGGAGCGGATCGAAAACCTTGCGCGTATCCTGGACGTCAACGAAACCTATAATCGCGGGCGCGCCGGCGACAACGACTGGAGCCGCATCCTGCGGCTGCATCACGATGAGGAGGCGTATCTCGAGCGGCATGAGGAGGCGAACGAGAGCGCCGTCATTGCCTTTTACATCACCGACCGCAGGAATCCGAACTCGATCGTTTCATGCCTGCATTTTGCCCGGGAAAACGCCCGGTCGCTGCGCCACCTGATCAGTACGGAAATGTGGCGCCAGATCAATACGTTCTACAGCCGGATCCGCAACGTCAAGGCCGCCGACCTGCGAAACCTTTCGGAGTTGTGCCGCGAAATCAAGGAAGGCTGCCAGACGCACACCGGAATTACGGAAGGCACCTTTTTCCGCAACCAGGGCTGGACGTTCTACCATATAGGCAAGTATCTGGAGCGCGCGGACCAGACGACCCGGCTGGTCGATATGCGCCGCCATATGCTGATCCGCGCCGATGTCGGGGATGGCGAAGCCGATGCGGCGCGGCAGCTCGATCTGATTGAGGTCAATACCCTGCTGCGGTCGCTCGCCGGATTCCACGCCTTCCGGCAGGTTCATCCGGCGGGGATGACGGCGGAAGATGTCGTTTCGTTCCTGCTGTTCGACAACCGGTTTTCGCGGTCGGTTGCATTTTCACTGGGCATGGTGGAGTCGCTGGTCGGCGATTTATCGAAGACCCATCGCTTGCGGCGGAATGTGGAAATTCGCGCCGCCCTTGCCGACGCCCGGGCGCTTCTCGATAGCGGTACCGTAGCGGGAATGGACGCCGCTGGCCTGCATGACTATCTGGACATGTTGCAGTTGAAGGTGGGCATTCTCACCAGCGCGATCGACGATGCATATTTCGGGTAATATCTTTAACATTCCGCTGTTAAAGAGTTCTCGCTACCCACCGTATGCCCAGGAAAAATCCTGATGCAGAGGCTGACCGTCGATCACAGGACAACATATCATTACGCGCGCCGGGTCGCGTTCGGCGATCACCGGCTTATGTTCCGTCCGCGGGACAGCCATGACCTGCGCCTGATCGATGCCAGCCTGACCATTTCACCACCGGGCGAGGTCAGGTGGTATCACGATGTATTCAGCAATTCCGTGACCGTGGTTCGCCCCGGTTCGCCAAGCGACATGCTGTCCTTTAAAAGCGTGATCGTGATTGAGCGCTATCCGGCCGCCAATATCGATTTCAAGATCGAGCCCTTTGCGCAGACCCTGCCGTTCAGCTATCCGGCGTCGGAAATTCCCGATCTGGGCCGCACGATTGAACGGCAGTATCCCGAACAGGAACACGGGATCACCGAGTGGACCAGCAGGTTCCTCAAGCCGACCGGCCTGACCGATACCCAGGAGTTTCTGATAGGCGTCACCGAAGGCATCAAGGATACCTTCCAGTACGAAGCGCGTGACGATCCGGGCACGCGGACTCCGGCGCAAACGCTTGAACTCGGCAGCGGCAGCTGTCGCGATTTCGCGCTGTTCATGATGGAGGCGGTGCGTTCCGTCGGGCTCGCCGCCCGTTTCGTCAGCGGTTATCTGTACGACCCTTCGCTGGATGGCGCAGGGAATGCCATGGTCGGCGCGGGGGCGACCCATGCCTGGATGCAGGTCTATCTGCCCGGTGCGGGTTGGCAGGAATTTGACCCCACAAACGGCATCATCGGTGGGGCCAATCTTATCCCGGTAGCTGTCGTCCGCGAACCGGGCCAGGCTGTCCCGGTGCAGGGCACGTTTGACGGTACCCAGACCGATTTCCTGAACATGGAAGTGGACGTCCGCGTCACGGCGGGGCAGTAAAGAGTATCGTTTCTGTCGTGCGGCAGTCGCCGTGCGGCTCGCTCCGGTAACCAGCCTGCGGAAGAGGCGGAAAAACATGAGCCAACACCGCGACTGGCGAAATGTCGCCGTTCTGGCAACCTGCCAGATGCTGTACAATTCGGGCCGCTCGCTGCTGGTCGCCACCAGCCCCCTGATCGCTTATGAAATTGCCGACAACAAGGCGCTTTCCACGGTACCGATCACGCTGGCCATTGTCGGTACGGCCGCTGCGACCATTCCGGCGGCGATGCTGATGCGGCGGATCGGGCGCGGACCGGGGTTCGCGGCAGGGTCGCTGATCGGCGTGCTGGGCGGGCTGGCCTGTCTGTACGGATTGTATATCCAGGATTTCCTGACCTTTTGCGCCGGGGCGCTGCTGTTCGGCTTTTTTTCCGGCTTCGCCCATCTGTATCGCTTCGCCGCGGCGGACGTCGCCGCGCCGGCGTTCAAAAGCAAGGCCATATCGCTCGTCCTGACCGGTGGGCTGGTTGCGGCCTTTGTCGGACCTGAAATGGCCAAACTCGGCCAGTACATGGTCGACGGCATCGAGTTTTTTGCCTCCTATATGTTCATGGTCGGTGTCACGGTGCTGAGCGGAATTGTCGTCATGGCGGTCGACATCCCCAAACTGTCGCCGGAGGAGGCGAAGGCGCCGGGCCGCCCGATCCGGGAGATCATGCGCCAGCCGGTGTTTATCGTCGCAACGCTGTGCGCCGTGGTGGCGCAGGCGGTGATGAACCTGCTGATGACATCGACACCGCTGGCGATGTTGCACGCGGAGCATATATTCGCGGATACGGCGCTGGTCATCGAATGGCATATTTTCTTCATGTACGCGCCGGGATTCTTCACAGGATCGCTGATCAACAGGTTCGGCGCGGTGACGATGATCTGTATCGGCATTGCGATCCAGACGGGCAGTGTCGTTGTCGCTCTGTCCGGTACCGAAGTGTTCGATTTCTGGCTCGCCATGGCGCTGCTGGGGCTGGGCTGGAATTACGCCTTTACCGCCGGCACCAACCTGCTGACGGAGGTCTATACCCCGTCGGAGCGGGCCAAGACCCAGGCGGCGAACAATTTCATCATCTTCACGGTCGTGGCCGGCGGTTCACTATCCTCCGGCTGGCTGATGCATTATTTCGGTTGGGAGTGGGTCAATATCGGCGCGATGCCGCTGCTGTTCATTTCTTTCCTGGCGGCCCTCTGGCTGGCGTTCCGGCGGCGCGGAGGAACACCGGTCGCCGTCTGACGCCCTATTTCGAAATGAGCGTCAGGGGAATCAGGCTGTCGGCCCGGTCCAGCGTTTCCAGCGTTCGGCAGGCCTGCGTCAGCGCCTCGTATTGCGTTGCCGGGATCGGCAGGCTGGGCGCGATGCCGCCGATGCGGGCGACCAAGCCCTCGAAATCGAAGATGAACTCGCGCCCTGTCCCATCTTTGGTCACGCTGCGGCCGTCCTTCAGGTGAATCGTCACCGACGGCGCAAACAGCGGGTGGCGATGCGACGGTGTGATCGTCACCCGCTGCATGAGTTCCAGCACCGCTGCAGGATCCGCCTCGCCGGTCTTGCGCTGCACGAACTTGTCCAGCGGAAACCCGCCGGTCACCACCGCATAGGCGGCGTAGTAGTGGGGGTTGTCGATGGCCGGCAGCCCGCTGCGCGACGGGAAGGCCGGGCTGGGATATTCGGTTTCGAGCCAGTTCACCACGGTGTGGATGCGTTCCACGTCGTCGTACTTGATGCCGTGCTCGGCGCAGAGCGCGGCGGTCACGTCGACATGGGCGATATTGTATCCGGCGGTCGAATAGATGCGGTACAGGGTCTCCAGAAACATCCAGTCCTTGCCCAGATTGGCGGTGATCCTGTCCATGTCGGCGCGGTTGTCGGCGGTGAAGCTGTAACGCAAGTCGCCGCGGTTATTGCCGATATAGGCATGGTAGAATCCGGCCTTGCCCTCCAGCGCCGTTTCCCCGCCGGCGGCGCCGTGCCGCGCCATCGCGACGGCAAGCATCGCATTGCGGACCGCGCCGCCTTCGCGCAGCGCCTTGCCGCCGCTGCGCGCGCCTTCCAGATTGCCGCTGGCCAGGTTCACGCATTGCGCGATGGCGGCATGGGTCTGGTCCGCATTCAGGCCGGTGATTTTCGCCAGTGCGACCGCCGCGCCGAAGATGCCGAAGACCGGACCGGAATGGAACCCGCGCGACATGATGGTCGGAATGAAGTCGGCCGCCATGCGTTCCATCACCTCGTATCCCGCCGCCACGCCGGTGATGAAGTCCTTGCCGGTGGCATCGGCGATTTCGGCCGCGACCAGCGCCGCGGGGATGATCGCGCAGCCCGGATGGGTCAGCATGCGGAATGTGTCCCACTTGCCGCCGGCAAAGATGGTTTCCGCATTGACCAGCGCCGCCCCGGCCCGGGTCAGCTTCACCCCGCTGCCAAGCGTCGTACAGGCCCCGCCGCCGCCTTCCTCTTCTTCGCGCATCATCGCGAGCGCATCCCGTGAATCCGGGAACTGTTCGCCGACCAGCGCCGAGGTCAGCGCCTGCAGGGTGACGCCCCGGGCGCGGTCGACGACATCTGCCGAAAGGTCGTCATAGGTTAGTCCGGCAACCCACGCGGCCAGCGTTCTGCTCATCGATGCCATGTTTGTCCCCCCGGTATGGCTGTTTGGCGCAAGCGTAAACAGACACTGCGTATCTCGCAATATCGTGAGCGGCGGGCGGTTACATGAAGGTTGAGAATCATACCGGTGCGGAACACTATAATTCCCTGCAAAACCTATAATCCTGACGACGGGCAAGGAGGATTCGGAAACCATGACAGCATTCAGCGTGAACGGTGTACGGGTGTCGGTAGACGCCGAACCCGAAACTCCGCTGCTCTGGGCAGTGCGGGAACACCTTAAATTGACGGGTACGAAGTTCGGCTGCGGCGCCGGCCTTTGCGGGGCCTGCACGGTGCATGTGGACGGCCGGGCGGTTCGGTCGTGCCTGACAGTGCTGTCCGATGTCGAAGGGGCGTCGGTAACCACAATCGAGGGTCTCTCGCCCCGGTCGGAACACCCGCTACAGAAGGCATGGGTCGCCGAGCAGGTGCCGCAATGCGGCTATTGCCAGTCGGGCCAGATCATGAAGGCGGCCGAGTTGCTGGCCGCCAACGGCAACCCCACACGGGACGAAATCGTCACGCATATGAACGGCAATATATGCCGTTGCGGCACCTATACGCGGATTATCGCCGCCATCCAGCGCGCGGCGCGGGAGGGTTAGGCCATGGATACGATCGAACGCAAGCATGCCGGCATTTCGCGGCGCGGATTCCTGGGCGGTACGGCGGGTTTCTCCTTTGCCGTCGTGATGGGCGCGAACGGCTTCGTGCTGCTGCCGGAAGCGCAAGGCAGTACAGCCGGGCAGGCCATTGGTGCCTGGGTGCGAATCGCCGCCGACGGCCGCATCACCATCGTGACCCCGGCGGCGGAAATGGGGCAGGGTTCGATGACGGGCGTACCTGTCGCGCTGGCCGAGGAAATGGACGTCGACTGGTCGACCGTGACACTCGAAATGGCGCCGGCCGACCCCCGGATCTACGGCTATGGCACGGGCCGCAAGAGTATGGGAATTTATGGCAGCCGCGCCGTCATGATGTATTTCGACCAGATGCGCCTGGCGGGGGCGCAGGTGCGCAAGGTGCTGCTGAACGCGGCGGCAACACATTGGGGAGTCGATGCCGGTTCACTGACAACCGAACCGAATACGGTCGTTCATGCGGCTTCGGGGCGGCTGCTCGGCTATGGCGAGATCGCGTCCCTGGCCAGTATCCCGGCACGCATGCCGGCGGTTACAATGGACGACCTGAAACCGAAAACCGCTTTCCGACTCATCGGGCATCCGGTACCCCGCGCGGATATCCCGGCCAAGGTGGACGGTACCGCGCAGTATTCCATCGATGTGCAGGTGCCGGGCATGGTCTATGCCAGTACGGTCCATTCGCCGGTTCAACTGGCGACGCCGTTGCGCTGGAACGAAGCGGAAATCCGCGCGATGAACGGGGTGTCGGATATCGTGAAGCTGGATCGCGGCGTCGCGGTCGTTGCGGATACATTCGAGCATGTGATCGCCGCCCGTGATGCCCTCAATGTCGAGTGGGGCGATGACTCGGCCGCGCGTGGCTACGATTCCGAAACCGCGCTGTTCGAGACCTATGCCGATATGGCCAAGGACCCGGCGCAGGGATCGCCGGTCAACCGTACCGGCGATGCCCCTGCGGCTTTTGCGGGAGCGGCAAAGGTGTTCCGCGCGGAATACCGCAGCGATTACGGCTACCACGCGCAGATGGAGCCGCTGAATGCCGTCGCCCGCTACGACGCGGCGGCGAACACGGTGGAAATCTGGGAAGGGACTCAGGCGCCGGGTTCGTCGCGGGCAGCCATCGCATCGGCGCTGGGGCTCGGTTTCGACCAGGTCATCCACCACCAGCAGTATATGGGGGGCGCCTTCGGGCGGCGCTCGGCGCCAGACTACACCATTGAGGCGGCGCTGGTGTCCCGCGCCACCGGTAAGCCGGTGAAGATGATCTGGACACGCGAGGAGGATATCGCCTACGGCATGTTCCGCCCACAGACGCTGCAATGTGTCGAAACGGCGCTCGACACCGACGGCAGGGTCTCGGCATGGCGGCAATGCGTCATCGGCGATGGCGGCGGGCTGATCACCTCCGGCATAAAGATCGAGCGCTATTACGGCATCCCCAATCTCGACCTTGAACTGCGCGGCGCCTCGCATGGTATCCGGTTGAAGCACTGGCGGGCGGTGGCGCATCCGTTCAATATGTTCGCCATCGAAAGCATGGTCGACGAAATGGCGGCGGCGGAAGGACAGGACCCGCTGGCGTTCCGCCGCGAGCGCCTGGCGCTGACACCGAGGGCGAAAGACGTCTTCGACCGGGTTGAGGCGATGTCGCGCTGGGGCGAGAAACGCCCGGAAGGGCGCGCGCTGGGCCTGTCGGTATCGGAACGGTCCGGATCGTTGGGGGCGGGCGTGGTGGAGATATCGCTCGACCGCCATTCCGGTAAAATCCGGGTGCACAAGGTCTGGGTCGCGGTCGATGGCGGCATCGTGGTGCAGCCGGACATGGCGCGGGCCAATGTCGAAAGCGGCGTGATCTACGGCCTGTCCAGTGTGCTGAAGGAACGGGCGACGATCCGGGACGGCGCGGTGGAACAGTCGAATTTCCACGATTACGAAGTGTTGCGCATGTCCGAGGCGCCCGAAGAAATCCATGTGGATTTCCTGGAAAGGGATACCAGGCCCACCGGGCTGGGAGAGATCGGCAATCCGTTCGTCGGCGGGGCCGTGGCCAATGCGTTTCATGCGCTGACCGGCAAGCGCCTGTATCACATGCCGTTTACCCCGGAACGTGTGCTGGCGGCGCTGAAGGCGTGATTTCCGTTCCGGGGCGGGACAGATTGGAGATGACGCGCTAAGCTTCCCCGAATTGATCAGCGGGGGAAGTCGCGATGCAGGCGGATTATGTGGTTGTGGGGGCCGGCTCGGCCGGTTGCGTTCTGGCGAACCGGTTGAGCGCCGACGGCGCGAAGGTCGTGCTGCTGGAAGCCGGGCCGCCGGACCGTCACCCGATGATCCATATCCCGGCGGGCATCCGCACCCTGCTGCAGCATCCGGTGCTGAACTGGAACTACGAGACCGAGGCCGATGCCTCCACCGGCGGCCGTAACATCGCCTGGCCGCGCGGGAAGACGCTGGGCGGCTCCAGTTCCATCAACGGCATGCTGTATGTGCGCGGCAATCCCGCCGATTATGACGGCTGGTCGCAGATGGGGTGCCGCGGCTGGTCCTATGACGATGTGCTGCCCTATTTCAAAAAATCCGAGGACTACCGCAATGGCGGCGATCCGGACATTCGCGGCAAGGGCGGGGTGCTGAAGGTCGAGGATTACCGCACCATCCTGCCGCTGACCCATTACTTCGTCGAAGCGGCAAAGCAGGCCGGCTATCCGTTCACACCCGACTATAACGGCAGGCAGCAGGAAGGCGTCGGCTATTCGCAGATGACCCGGGATGTACGCTTCCGCGCCTCCACGGCGCAGACCTTCCTCAAGGAAGCGCGGTCCCGGCCGAACCTGGACGTCGTGACCGGGGCAATGGCGACGGGGCTGTTGTTCGACGGCAGGAAATGCGTCGGCGTTAAATTCCGTCGCGGCAACGGCCCGGAAGAGGAAGTGCGGGTGACACGCGAGGTTGTGGTGTCGGGCGGTGCGATCAATTCGCCGCACCTGCTGCAGATTTCGGGCATCGGCCCGGCGGACCACCTGCAATCCATCGGCGTTGCGGTCCGGCATGACCTGCCCGGCGTCGGCAGGAACCTGTCCGACCATTTCGTGACGCGGATTTCGCACCGGGTCCGGCACGATCTGATGTCGATCAACCAGCTCTCGCGCGGGCTGCGGGTGATGGGGGAGGCGGTGAAATATGCGCTGTTCGCCAACGGAGCGCTGACCTTTGGCGTGACCAGCGCCATGGTGTTCTGCCGCAGTCGGGAGGGCCTAAGCAGCCCTGACCTGCAATTGCTGTTCACCCCGGCGAGCTACAGCGCCGCCGAAATCAAGACATTTGACAAGGAACCCGGCATCACCGTCGCCGTCTGTCCGGTACGCCCGGACAGCCGCGGGACGATCCTGGCGAAAAGCGGCGACCCCATGGAGCGACCGGCGATCCGCCCCAATTACCTGTCAGCCGACAGCGATGTCCTGGTCATCCAGTCGGGTATCCGCCAGACCCGAAAAATCCTGTCTGCGCCGGCCATTGCCGAGATCAGCAAAGGTGAGCTTGCGCCGGGACCCGAGGTGGATTCCTTCGATACCGTAAAGGATTACACCCACAGGAACGGCAACACGATCTATCACCCGGTCGGCACCTGCAAGATGGGTGAGGATCCGATGGCGGTGGTGGATTCTCGGCTGCGGGTGCGCGGGATCGCGGGCCTGCGTGTCGTCGACGCATCGGTCATGCCGACGGTGACGACGGGCAACACCAATGCGCCGACAATAATGATCGGTGAGAAGGCTTCCGCCATGATTATCGACGACAACCGCGCAGGTTAAGGAGCGGCCGCCGGCGCCGTTCGTTCCGAAGGCTGCCGGGCCGAATCACGCGACCGGCAGGGAGCAGATTTATGTCCGTATCAGGCGACGGCGGCGCGCCGTTGCTTTTCGGCAATAGCATGTTTTTCCCGAAAACAGCCGACCAGTAGCATGCTGACCTGCCGACCGTCATCGGACAGGGGCAGGCAAAGGCGATAAAAATGGCTGCCGCTGTTGCTGCCAGTACCCGGCGGATATAGACCTTCGAGTATGTGGGGCGTCTTTGTCAGTGTAACTTTCTTGTTCGACAGGTTTGTCTGGAGGGATATTGGTGAAACGCCGGGCTCGTCGAGGTAACGGCCGGTGACATCGCTGCCGGTATTACTGGTGAGGGCGGTTCCATAGAGCCGGATCCGGAACCGTAGCGGGGTATGCTCCACATCGAACAGCGCTATATTAGGCAGCAGGCGGGGGATATCCAGGGGGTCCATATCCCGCCGTCCTGGCATGACCCGGTCATCGCGAATTGCATCCCAGTAGTCGTATAGCTGGAGGAGTTTGGGATGCGGTATGCTTTCACGAAAGATATTCATCGACAGTACCTGTTCTGAATCGCGATTTTAAGAACCGTACTGCAGAGTGACTAATAAACTGTTTATGATATCTACTTAAGGGAGAATAATAAAAAATTGCAATCAATAGAGGTGTCGAATCTGAAAAGGGAAGCCGCACGGGTTCTCGATTTCTGGTTCGGCCCGCCGCCGCGTGAAAACCGTGTGGTCTGGTTTGAAAAGAACGATGCTTTCGACAGGGCGATCCGCGAGAACTTCGCGCCGCTACACGAGCAGGCCGCAACGGGCGCATGCGATGCCATGGCGTCAAACCCAAAGGGCAGCCTTGCGCTTGTTATCGTGCTGGATCAGTTTTCGCGAAATCTGTTTCGGGATGACCCGAAGGCTTTTGCCTGTGATGACAGGGCTTTGGATCATGCGCGGCGGGCGATTGGCCGCGGCTTTGACCGGCAATTGCATGTGGTTGAACGTCAATTCCTGTATCTGCCTCTTGAACATTGTGAAGATCCGAAAGTCCAGGCGGAATCCGTCGCGCTGTTCTCGACGATAGGCGGGGATGCGCTGGACTTTGCGCAACGGCATCAGGAGATCATTGAAAGATTTGGCCGGTTTCCCCATCGGAACGCTGTGCTGGGCCGGGACTCGACAGCGGCGGAGTTGGCGTTTCTCCAGGAACCGGGTTCGTCCTTCTGACAGGCTGCAAAGGCTCGAATCCAGTGTCGCATAAAGCATAATAACGGGGCATATATGCAACTAAAAATCGCGCGCTGCATGATTGAAGGTGATGGCGATTCATAATTTCAGGACAAGATGTCGCCGCCAATCGCCTTTTTCGGCTATGGCTTCGGTTTACGACTGACTGCGGGCGAACCTTGTGGGTCGTGGCGCAGGAACATGGCATTCAGCAGGCCGTGCAGGGCGCCGTACAATACCTGAAATTGCGATATGAAACCGTGCCAGTCGATGCCGGGACGACCCAGGGTCAGGTCGAAATAGATATCCTCCAGACTGGCGGAATTGTCGATACGGCGCAGGATTTCGGCCGTCAGCGGCGGTGCGGCGGCGAGTACGGTCAGGTCGTTGAACCGGGCCTGGAAGGCCGATTCCGGCGTTATTTTTGCCGCCAGCGCGGCGCCGGTACGGTGTTTCAGCACCGGAATGGCCGTGGCGGACAGGGTGCTTCGCCGCGCCGGCGCGGCCGCCGGGAGGGCGTAGAAGACATGCTTGGCGATATTGCCGCCGATCAGTTCGGCGGCGGCGGCTTTTTCCGTCGATGACAGGGCGGCAAAACGCTGGCGCAGGGATTCGTCGGCGATGAAGGTCGATGGATCGTAGCGGCCGGACGGTACGAAGGATTCGATGCGCATTCCGGCCGAATCACATAAAGCCGCGATCTCCGGCACGGTATAGGCGCGATCCTGACGGTGCAGGAAGATATCGACAAGTTCCGCGTCGGGCTGATCGCCGTCATGGCGGATGACCGGGTTTCGGACCAGCCTGTTGCTGCCCGGCAATTGCGCCAGCAAGGCCCGCAAGGCTGGAATTTGCAGCGCCTGGTCCTCGCCGGGCCGGAGGATTCCGCGCATGATTTCCTGGATATCGTAGACACCGGTCCGCCCGTAGCGACCGTAGAGCATGATGCCGATACCGCCTTCGGGATGCAGGACCGACGCCAGGGCGCGCAGCCCGTCCTCCGGCCGGGACAGGTGATGCAGGACGCCGCAGCAGTCGATGTAATCGAATGGCGGCCAGCGATGGGTTGCGATATCCAGCAGGCTGCCCTGCCGGAAGGCGATATTGGTGAGCCCGCGCTCGCGCGCGCGCCTTTCGGCAATCGCCATGCTTGATGCGGAAAGGTCAAGATAGGTGATATCCGCCGGGCAACCGATATCGGCGCATTGCTGCCCCAGCATGATGGCGGCGTCGCCGGTGCCGCCGCCGGCAACCAGCGCCCGGAACGGTCGCGACCAGTCGCGCCGGCCGGCGAAGACATAGTGATCGATTTCCAGGATATGGCTGGGCGACCCTGTTGACAGACCGCCGGCTTCGGCCGCGACATCGCGCGGCGGATAGGGGAATGCTTCGTATTGCCGCTGAAGCGCCAAAACATCGCCGTCGCCGGAAATGCTATCCTGCACGGCCACGATCTTCGCGGCGCCTTCAGGATGAGCAGTGTTTTCGGGTGATTCCGGCATCATCGGGTTATAGAGCGCATCAGGTTCATACGAAATCGGTTCCGGTGCCGCATGAACCTGCGGGCTCTACAAAATAATGAAAATCCATGTCCCGCTATAGTGAGAATATCGACTTGATTTCGTCGTCGGTTGGAAAACGGCCGGTCAGTTTTTTGGAATAGACCGGTTCACCGTCAATTCTGATGTCGAATATGCCGCTTCGACCGGGAACCAGTGCGATTTCGGCGTCGCGCACCGACAGAATCAATTCCCTCGCACGGAGGGCCCTGGGTTCGTAGTTTCAAACGGCGCAGTATTCGATTGTGACCTTCATGAGCTGGCTCCTGTTGTCCCGGTTCCGGCATTGTGTCGCGAACGCTCGCCTCTGTCGCATCACATGAAATTCTCGCCGCTTCGTTCCGGCGATGGTCCGTGCGCCCGTCATTCGCTATTCGGTTGCACGTACGAAACCATCTGCTGTACAGCAGTGCAACCGAAAATCGCGCAGCGGGAGGAACGGATGCCGGATATCAGACTGAATTTTGTGCGTCAGGGGAAAGGCGCGCCGCCAATCGTCTTTGTCCACGGGTATCTCTGCCGGCTGGAAGACTGGCGTTTCCAGGTTTCGCATTTCTCAAAATCCCACGAAACGATTGCGCTAGACCTGCGGGGCATGGGGCGGTCCCCGCTGGGCGAGAAACCGCTGACAATCGACCAGCTTGGCCAGGATGTCGCCGACCTGCTGGCGCAGGAAGACCTGAAAGGCGCCATCCTTGTGGGGCATTCCATGGGGTGCCGTGTCGTTACGGAGGCCTGTACACGGGCGCCCGACCGGGTCGCGGGCATCGTGCTGGTCGATGGCAGCCGTACGGTGGGGACGAGGGAAGAACAATACGCGGCTTATGACAGGGCGCTGGCCGCGAAAGGCTTCGAAAGGCTGGTAACCGACATGTTCGCGGGAATGTTCTTCGGCGCCCCGCCGGACTGGGCGGCGGAAAAGCTGGCCCAGGTCGCGGCAATGCCGGAATCGACCGCCGTGCCCCTGTCCAAAAACATGGTCGATTACGACAAGCGACGCATGGAACAGGCGATGGCCGAGGTAAAGGTACCGGTACTGATCGTCCAGAGTACGGACCGTGGCGCCGATGGCGGTCGCCGCCCGGTCGGCAAGGATGAGAAGCTGGCGTTGCAGCAGCTTGTCGAAGCATCCGTCGCGGTCAGCGACACGCTGAACCTGGTGGGGCCCGGACATTTCAACATGATCGAGGCGCCGGAAGCGGTGAATGCCCGTATCGATCAGTTTCTCGCGCAGCGGATTACCGGTTCGTAATCTGCCGCGGCGTAACCTGGATTATCCGGCGAGGGGCGTGTACTCGTCGAGTAGCCTGAGCACCGTATCCCGGTCGGCCGTCGGCAGCATCAGCAGCGACCGTTCGATCCCCGCCTGCGCATAGGATTCGAGGACCTGTGCGTCGGGCGGCGCCCGGAAGACGGTGACCGACAGGGTGGACATGTCACGGCCGGCCTTGTCAGCGGCCTGACGCAGCCGGGTCATGCCTTCGGCCGGGTCGAATTTCGCGCTCGCGCGCGGCAGCCAGCCGTCGCCGAATTCGATAACCCGGTTGATCGTGTAATCCGTTTCGCCGCCGATGATGACGGGCGGATGCGGTTTCTGGGCCGGCTTCGGCCAGCACCAGGTGGGTCCGAAATTGACGAAATTGCCTGAAAAGGAGGCTTCGTCTTCCGTCCACAGGGCTTTCATCGCCAGGACATGCTCGCGCAACTGCTTGAAGCGGGTTTTGTATTCAACGCCGTGGTGGTTCATTTCCTCCACGTTCCAGCCGCCGCCGATACCGAAGATGACGCGGCCGCCGGACAGGACATCCAGGCTTGCGACGGACTTCGCCGTGACGATCGGGTCGCGCTGCGCCACAAGGCAGATGCCGGTCGCCAGTTTCAGCGTGCTGGTCGCCGCTGCGGCGAAGGACAGGGCGATGAACGGATCATAGGTATTTGAGTATTCCCGCGGCAGTTCGGCGCCGCCCGGCCAGGGCGATATGCGGCTGGTCGGGATATGGGTGTGCTCCGGCAGAACGAGCGAGTCGAAGCCGCGCTGTTCCAGCTCGCGGGCCAGTTCGTCAATCGGGATCGTGTATTCCGTGGCAAAGATAATTGCGCCGATTTTCATGGATTTTCCCTCGTTCTGACAATTTGCAGCCAAGCCGGCGCGGTTAACGGTTTGCTCCATTAAACATTATATTAATTTTTGGCCGCGACACTAGCGTGGGGCGTATTGGATAATAACGGTCGGCGAATGACACCAATTGCCCGTTTCATGACAGCGATATCAACGATTTTGACCGTGACGGCATGCGGCGATGACCCGCGCCGTGCGGAGGATGGAGTCCGATGGCTGCAGGAACGGTATCTGTTCCGCCCCTTCGCGGAAATGGGCGAATTCAGCAGGATTTATGTATCCGACGCGCACCTGATCCGGATGGAGGTGCTGATTGGCCATCAGGACCACGTCGATGCCATAAACGCCCGGAGCCTGAAGGTTCAATCGCTGATCGCGAAATACGCCTGCCCGCACAAGGCATCGAAGCTGTGGCAGATAATGGTAGTGTCTCAGTTTGAAATTTAAAAAATGCTAGGCATGCGGCGCGGGTTCGAGGCGGCATGCTTTTGAAATTAACTTCACTGGTTTAGGTGGCATCACGTGATGCCTGAAAATGAACTTGAGTGCCCGAGGCCTTTAAGCCGCCGCAACCGCGCCCCCGCCAAACCCATGGTCATCGCCACGGAAACGGTCGATCACGGTGTGTGCTTGGCTGTTTCTCATTGCTTTAAGCTCTTTGGGCCGCTTTTTGCGCTTAAGGTCTGCCGCTATCTCCGGATGCGTCAGAAAGCAGAGGTAGGCGAATGCGCGCGCAGCTTCATACAAGGGCTCCACCTCATCATCTGGGAACGCGGTCTCAAGCACTTTCCGAGGGCTCGCATTGCTCTTTGATCGCGACTTTCTTGAGCCGTGAAGAATGCGGCGCATTGTCACGTCATCGAAGGCGTGATCCGCTAATTCCTTAATAAAATTTTTCGCTTCAGGAGATGCGGCTGGATTGCTCTCAATTTTAAAGGCATGCATAGCGATACACTCCCTATGCACCCAAGCGTCCTCCATCATCGTAATTTTACGATGAGCGCGATACGCTAGGTAGCAAACCAATAGCGCCAACGAAACGAGTATGAAGGTTAAGATATATTCCATTTATTCGGACCCTACGCCTCTGCGAATTGCCCCAAAGCGCTGTTGATGCTCAGACCGTACGGCTAAATATTTGTAATGTAACCGTAGCCAATATGGCCCTACTGTGAGTAGCGTCACAGTGGCCAGAACCGCTATCAGCGTTAAAAACGGCTCCTGCTTGGACGATTCTCTGGCCGCAGCCTTTATAATTTCGAGCCATCCAGGCGCTACCTCCTTTGTAACGTCTGCCATCCCCTATTGCCCCCGCCCACCAGATTGCCATGAAGCGGACAACCAAAAGATGTTCGGTCGGACAATAACACGCCTGTATACCTTACGTAAATGGGGCAGGCGACCCCAAATTACCACCGGTTTCCTTAATATTTCATATACAGGAAACGGTCATCGTTTTTTATACGGGCCTCGTGGACCCGGCTTCGGAGCCCCTGCGTCCATTTCCGAAATCACGTCTTCCCACGACCAAAGGTGATCCGTGATGCCAGCCTGCATGGCAGGGGTGACTTTCAGCGTCTTGTGGATGCGGATGAAATTGTACCACACCGTATACAACGCAACCATGTGCATATGGTTCTCAAATTTTTTCGAGAACGCGTTCGTCAGTCGCGTGAACCGGCGCATGCTCATACGCATCGTCAGGTTCTGACGCTCTACATATGACGTGCTGACGTGCTTTTCTTCGGGATTGCCTTCGACGGCCCGTTTGCGAATGCCGGTGCAATCGGCGGGGCTGTAGCGGCCTTTAAAGGACTCCGGCGCATTGCCGTACATCTTGATTAACTGCGCGTAATCAATGTCGGCACCGAATGCGCCCTCAATGGCCTCCAGATACGCCTTGTGCCCGTCTGTCGTCATCTGGACGCGGCTGGCGAGCCGGGACGCAACGTCATCCATGAAGGCGTTTGCGTATTCTGCATCGCGCCCGCCAACGAGATAGGCAACGATCAGCTTGCTATCGGCATCCAGCGCCGTCCAGGTCCAAGTATCGCCAGCCTGTTCCGGCGCGGCTTTCGCCGTCGCGACGTTCTTCTGCTTCGCGTAGGTGAACGACCAGATTTCATCGCACTGCACGCGCTTGGCCTTCACGTCGCGGACATGGACATCGTGAAGGGCGGAACAGGTCGCGCCCGCGTCAACAAGCGCCTTGCTGACCGTGTTTATCGAAACATCGACAACCCGGCTGATGGACCGCATGGAGGAACCCTCAACCAGCATGTTGAGGATTTGGACGCGCTTTGCGAGGGGCAATTTGTTCATGCCCCTATTATGTGAACTTTTATGCTTAGGGTCAAGGCAAAAGATATAAGTACGGTGCCTACTTGTATCAGTAAGGCCATAAATGTTACCAT
The DNA here is from genome assembly GCA_040905865.1 of Alphaproteobacteria bacterium. Classification (NCBI taxonomy): domain Bacteria; kingdom Pseudomonadati; phylum Pseudomonadota; class Alphaproteobacteria; species Alphaproteobacteria bacterium. Next base: position 114,905 of record JBBDQU010000074.1, on the reverse strand, counting down.
TACGCATTGGGTTTAACTACGGAAGCCTCTGCAATGGCGAAACGGCTGACCACGCTTGACGATATTTTGGCTAAACGGTTTGAAATAAACGAGCTATTTACCCCATCGACACCTGTTACCGTCGCTGAGCTGTTTGCTGGGCGGTCAGGGCAGATGCTTCGTATTATCGACGCAATCGCGGAAAGGGGCAGGCACGTAATTTTGTACGGGGAAAGGGGTGTGGGGAAAACATCATTAGCGAGAATAATTCCATACGTTATCCCGGCGAAAACAGATCGAATCCAGTATTACCGGGTCCAAGCATTCCCCACCGATAATTTCCACACGCTGGCAAAAAAAATATTCAAGCGAATAAAGTTTCGAGGCGATGTTGGAGATGGTGACCAAGAATATGATGTTGCCGACTTGTACCCAGACACCATTACGCCTGATGATTTTGTTTCCGAGTGCGGCCAATTCTTAGAAAGCGACATCCCCGTTATCGTTATCGATGAATTTAATGAAATCCGCGACGATGAAGCGCCAGTCATGATAGCGAATGTGATAAAGGCTCTCTCAGATTCTGGAACCAATGTGACAATAATTGTTGTTGGCGTCGCGGATAGCGTTGGCGCTCTGATAGAGCACCATGAATCGATACAGCGTTGTACAGAAGAAATATTGATGCCGCGCATGAATAAGGAAGAATTAGTAGAAGTTCTGGACCCGCGCTTAAAGCAGTTAGATTTCACGATAAAAGGAGACGCAAAATGGAAAATCATAAATTTAGCTAAAGGCTTGCCTGCTTACGTCCATGGGCTTGGGAAGCACGCATGTTTAAGCGCAATAACTACCGGTAAACGTCTCAGGATTGAAGAAGCCGATGTTGATACCGCTATAGACGACTTAATAAAAGCATCTGACCAAAGTTTTAAAGACGCATACGAGTCAGCAACGCGCAGCAATCAGCCTGGCAATTTATTAAAACAAGTGCTCACGGCGTGCGCTTTGGCTAGGCCGGATGAAAGCGGGTATTTTACGCCGGTTGCAGTTAAAGAGCCTCTTTCTGACATCCTTGGCCGTCCGATTGAAATCGCCAACTTTCAGAATCATCTGAAAGCCTTCATCGATCCAAAACGAAAAGAGATACTCCAACGGCTTGGGGAGCCTCGAGCGTATCGGTTCAGATTCCGCCAGCCAGCTATGCAGCCGTATGTTTTGATGAAAGCGATGACGGAAAATATTATCGGAGAGGATGCTAAACGGGCTCTTTCTTTCCCTGAACAGGCTGACCTTTTCTCCACCTAGCCTTAGCTGCCTTTTTTGCGATCTCGGTCCGCTGTTCCTTCGTCAGCTTTTCGGCACGCGCCTTGCCGCCCTTGCGACCTAATTCCTGGGCGGCCTTGTTCTTGCCGTTCTCGTCGAATTCTTCCTCGGCTTCGCCCGTGGCGATCTGCATGACGCGGACGGCGTTGCCGATGACATCGGCGGGGCGCTTCTGGCCCTTTGGTCCTTTTGGCATGCCCCTTATATGGTCCTATTCGGTGAATCGTCCAAATTCAATAATGAGATTCTCAAGACGGCGGTCTGTGTCTTCGTCCACGATAGTCTGACGGTGCAACCGTTCCAATTGCTCGATGGCGGTTTGTGTCTCGCCGTTCTTGATGATTGGTAGGGTATGGAAATCGATGCCGCGCCCGCCTCGTCGTGGCAACGTCGCCTCAATCGATACCGCGCGCTCGCCCGTCTTGAGATTTCGAACACGCGCAAGGATTTCCTCCGCCGGCCCTTCAATGGTGACGACGGCTTTAATGCTGACGTATGGGTCGCGTTCTGCCATAGCGCCATGCGACGCCATCCAGACCAGAGTGTCAATACCGCTAAATTTCAAACTGAGACACTACCCAGATAATTGGCGAACACGTCACCGTGCGGGTGGACCTGACGACAGGATCGTCGTCGATCGCCAGCGCAATCTGCATGCCTGAATAGGTTTTAACCGCCAGTGACACTCATATGGCGGCCTACGGCCGGGCCTGTATTGCGGCGGTCGATGATGAAGTCATGGCCTTTCGGCTTGCGGCCGATAGCCTCGTTGATGGCGGCAATCAGCAGATCGTCGTCATCGCTCGCCCGCAAGGGCGCGCGCAGATCGGCGGCGTCTTCCTGTCCCAGACACATGTACAGGGTTCCGGTACAGGTCAGCCGGACCCGATTGCAGGATTCGCAGAAATTGTGAGTCAACGGCGTGATAAAGCCGATTTTTCGGCCGGTTTCGGCAACCTCGACATAGCGAGCCGGTCCGCCGGAATCGAAATTCGATTCGTTCAGCGTCCACTGTTTCTGCAGTTCCGCCCGCACCGCCGAAAGCGGCAGGTACTGGTCGAACCGCATTTCACCGCCGATATCGCCCATCGGCATGACCTCGATGAAGGTCAGATCATAGCCGCCGGCGCCGCACCAGCGCACCATGTCATGCAGTTCGTTGTCGTTGACGCCCTTCAGCGCAACGGCGTTGATCTTGACGCCGAGCCCGGCATCCTTGGCGGCGGCAATGCCTTCCATTACCTGTTCAAAGCGGCCCCAGCGGGTGATCTTCTGGAACTTCTCCGGGTCTAGCGTATCCAGCGAAACATTGACGCGGCGGACGCCGATTTCCGCCAGTTCCCGGGCATATTTCGCAAGCTGGCTGCCATTCGTCGTCAGTGTGAGTTCGTCCAACGCACCGGATTCCAGATGTCGTCCCAGTTGACGGAACAGCCACATGATGTTGCGCCGGACCAGCGGTTCGCCACCGGTCATGCGCAGTTTCCGCACGCCAAGCTTCACGAAGGTGCTGCAAAGCCGCTCCAGTTCCTCCAACGACAGAATTTCCGCCTTCGGCAGAAAGGTCATGTCTTCCGACATGCAGTAGACGCACCGGAAGTCGCACCGGTCCGTTACCGATACGCGTAAATAGGAAATATGACGACCAAAGGGGTCAATCATGATCTGGTGTCCTTGGTTGCTCCGGTTTTGGCATCCGGATTTTCATTTGTTCGAAATTAGGGTGACGCGGCATATCTGGCAATATGTGCTTGCCGCCTGATGAAAAGGTAGTTCCGCCCCGCCCGGTGTTCAAGGCGTTGAATTTCAATTAAATGGCGCCGGGCGGTCGCAGGCGGCGAATATGGAAATGTCGGGCGGATGAGTGGGGCTTCTGGACGGTGCGCCCATGTGGCGTGGTTGCGGGCTCCGTTGGACCGGGAACAGGGTCTTGTGCTTGTCGCGGAACCGGGAGCGGGCCATATTCAGGACATGAACGATTTCCTTCTCAAGCCGGACCCGACGGATACGCGGCTGACGCAACGGATTTCCGGTGTCGATCAGAATGGCGATGCGATGGAAATCTCCGTCGTTGTGGAACGGCCGCTGACGCTGTTTTTGAACTCGCGCGAAATCGTGACCATGATGACCATCGGCGATTATCCTGAGTATCTGGCGGTCGGCTACCTGATCAATCAGAATATGCTGCGCCCGGAGGACAATATCCTCGGCGTCGATTACGACGACGATATCGATGTCGTCGTGGTCCGGACCGACCGGGAAACCGATTTTGAGGACAAGCTGCGCAAGAAGACGCTGACCTCCGGCTGCGCCCAGGGCACGGCCTTCGGCGACCTGATGGAAAAATTCGAGGATGTCCGCCTGCCGGGTGCCGCGGTGCTGAAAACATCATGGCTCTATGCCCTGACGAGGACGGTGAACACCACGCCCAGCCTGTATCTCGAAGCCGGGGCGATCCATGGCTGTGTGCTCGCGGAAGAAGACAGGCCGCTGCTGTATATGGAGGACGTCGGGCGGCATAACGCCATCGACAAGATCGCGGGCTATATGGCGATGCATGGTATTTCGCCGGGCGACAAGATATTCTATACGACGGGGCGGCTGACCTCGGAGATGGTCATCAAGACGGTGCAGATGGGCATTCCTATCCTGGTCTCCCGGTCGGGGTTCACGGTGTGGGGCGTGGAACTGGCGCGGCAGGCGGGGCTGACCCTCATCGGTCGCGCGCGCGGTCATCGATTCATCGCATTGTCCGGCGACGAACGCATCGTCTATGACACCGACCCGGCAACGGTGCCGGAGGAATCACGAAAGGCCCGTCGCAAGGCGAGCATGGACGAGACGGCCGCATGACGGCCGGGGGCGGGGGCAATGGCAGGGTGGGAACATCGATCCGGAGGCGAACCCATTGATACGAGCGGCGTTCTGAGCAGTATTGATTCGGCTATCGACGAAACCGCCGAATGGCTGCAGAAGTGGCATCGTTCAGTCATCTGTAACGAGGCGGCCGATCAGATCGTCGTATCGGAATACTCGCAGTTTCTGACCCGATTCGGGAGCTGGATGGACCTGAATCGGGACCGCGGGCTGCTGGACCAGTCGGCGTTTCGTTCGCTCGCCCAATCCTATGAGGCAATGCATGAGTTCGGCCGTTTCCTGGCCCAGAAGGCTGCGTTGGGCACGGCGATTCCGACAGCCGAATATGATGCGTTTACGGAGAAGATTCAGCGCTTCAACCTGCAGGCCCGGCGCATTCGTGAAGCGTTCCGCATGGCCGTTTCGGAACTGGATCCGCTGACCGGATTGCAGAACCGGCAGGTCATGATGCAGGTCCTGGAACGCGAGCGTGAGCGGGCGCTGCGCGCGGGCACGCCGTGCTGCATCGTTCTGGCGGACATCGACCATTTCAAACTGGTGAACGACACCCACGGCCATCCCGCCGGCGACCACGTGTTGCGCATGGTCGCGGGACGCTTTCTGTCGAAGCTGCGACCGTATGACGAAATTTTCCGGTATGGCGGCGAGGAGTTTCTGATCTGCCTGCCCAGCGCCGGCGATGAGCGCGCCATCGAAATTGTCGAGCGCCTGCGCCTGTCCCTGGCGGACCAGCCGATCCTGCTGCCGGATGGCACGGCGTTGCCGCTGACCGCGTCTTTCGGTCTGTGCCTCGCCGATGAGTCGATCACCCTGAAGCAGACCATAGAATTTGCGGACGAAGCGTTGTATGCGGCCAAGAGCGGCGGGCGCAACCGGGTGCAGATGTGGCGGAACGGACCGAAGGAATGAGCGTTGCCGGCGTACTTTTAGCGGGCGGGCTGTCGCGTCGCATGGGCGGCGGCGACAAATGCCTGCGACCGCTGGGTGGTGAAACGATCCTCGCGCGGATTATCCGGTGCGTCGCGCCGCAGGTTGGTCCGCTGGCCCTGAACGCGAATGGCGATCCGTCCCGGTTTTCCGCCTACGGCCTGCCGGTCCTGCCGGATGTCGTCAGTGGCAATGCCGGCCCGCTGGCGGGTGTCCTGACGGGTATGGAGTGGGCGGCGGCGCATCATCCGGGATGCGACTGGCTGGCGAGTTTTCCGACAGATGCGCCATTTATGCCGAATGACCTTGTCAGCAGCATGGTTGCGGCGACGGAGCGCGAAGGCGCGGACATGGCCTGTGCGGCATCGGCGGGAAGAACGCATCCGGTGGCGGGGCTTTGGCCCGTCCGGCTGCGCGATGCCCTGCGTGAGGCAATGGTGACGGAGGAAATCCGCAAGGTGGATCGCTGGACCGGCAGGTACCGTCTGGCCGTCGTCGATTTTCCCGTCGGGGCGCTTGATCCCTTCTTCAATACCAACCGTCCCGAAGACCTAGAACAGGCGGCGGCTTTCCTGCCCGGGTTACGGACCGGGCTTGAAAAGGGATAGATTGTGCGAATGTCGTTTCATGGCGCGGACGGCGCCGCCTTCGATCACCGCCTGCGACAACGCGTCGATATCGTCGACGATCAGGCCGGATAATGCATCGATCCCATGCTCGAACAGCGTCGCGGCCATCGGAGTGCCAGGGCCCAACAGGATTGTATAGGCCTGTGGCGCAAGCGACAGCAACCGGGGCAGGGCGCCATCCAGCATTGTCGATGCCGTGACGATCAGGTGCCGGCATTCCGGCAACAGGATTTCGGCGGCGGATTCCGGATAATCGTTCGGGCCGGGTTCTCGTTCAATGACCCTGGCTTCGGGAATGCGCTGGTCGATACCCGGGAAGCGACCGACGATGACGGTGTCGGATCCGCCGTTTGGTATCAGATCGAGGCCGTTTTTTCGGCTGCCGGTCAGGTCGTATCGATTGTGGAAGGCATTTGCCGCGGCGATGGCAATAGCCGTTTCGAAGACATTGTCGGAATCGACCATCGCGGCGAGCGACGCGAGATCCCGCCCGCGGTAACCACCGGGATCGGGCAGCGAGAAACAGCCCCCGGTACCGCGCGCCGGCGTGTGGGACAGTCCGGCGCCGTCCGGGCCCTCGACAAGGGTCCAGTTCAGCCCGACGATAACCCGTTGCGCCCGGCCGGTTACGTCAGCAGCAAGATCCCGGTACAGGGAGTGTTTCAGTCCCGCCCGGTTCATCAGTACTTGATCGTTCATGACGTCACCGGTTGCTTTTCAGGAAGTCGCGGTTGACAAGTGAGAAATTGCCCCTGTTCGCTTCCGAAAAGGGAAGCGCAATAAACCTGATATTGCAAGCGCACATGTTACGGCGCGGCAATCTGTCCGGCCGATGGCAACGACCCCGGATTTAGGACATGTGTCTCCGTGGATGGCATGGTTTAGCGCCAAAACGGCTGTATCCGGTAACAAAGGTTTGGGACAATCAGGCGAATGGGTTAGGTTCGACCCTGGCCGATATGATCTTTCGGCGAGACCGCTTTTGTTGCGAAGATGTGAGCGATAGTGCCAGAGCTTCTTGATATCAGGATTACCGAATTGTTGTGCGCCCGGTTATGCCATGAACTGGCGAGCCCGGTCGGCGCGATCAACAATGGTATTGAAATGATACAGGAATTTGACGAGTCCATGCTGCCGGACGCCATGCCGCTGATTGCCAGCAGCGCCTCCCTCGTGGCGGAAAGACTTAAATTTTACCGCATGGCTTACGGCCGGGCCGGCACGGCGTCCATTGTCTCCGATGCGGAGGTCAGGGAACTGGCGGCAGGATACCTGTCGTACAGTCGGTGCCGTCTGGATTGGCCGGAAGGCGCCGGCATTTCGGAATGGTCGGAGGGCTGGGGAAAACTGGTGCTGAACCTGTTGCCGTTTGCAACGGAGATACTGCCTCGGGGCGGGACGATCCGCATTGGCTTTGAAGATCACGCGGGCCATGTAGGGGTCTCCGTTATCGCGGAGGGGGAAGGCGCGCGCGTTCCAGACGAGTGCCACGCTGCGCTCGAAGCCGGCGCAAGTGTCGACGGGTTGACCCCGCGAAGCGTTCACGCCTATTTCCTGACCCGGTTGGCGGACCGGCTGTCGACCCGTGTGGTGATCGACGATAGCGTTGCAGGGCAGACCACGCTTTCTGTTCTGCTCGCGCGGTAACAATTATGTCACAGTAAAACCGCGCTTTTGCGCGGTTTGCGCGCCGGTAACCATTTACCGCTTCTTAATCTATCCATGTGAAATTCCGTGTAATTCTCATGGAGCTTCGCGGCACATTTCGCCTGCTCCCGAACAGGAGTGCCGTAACGCAGGATGAAGACATAGCGATGAATCATCTGCTCAAAGAATTTCTGACCGAGACCGCCGAAAACATGGGTATTCTTGAAGAGGAACTCGTGAAACTGGAGCAGAATCCAAACGATTCGTCATTACTGGATAATATTTTCAGGCTCGTTCACACGATCAAGGGTACCTGTCGATTTCTGGGGCTGCCGCGACTGGAATCGGTCGCGCATGCCGTCGAAAATGTTCTCGGTAAAATTCGCGACGGCGAGATTGACGTCACGCCGGTCGCGGTGTCGCTGATTCTGGAAGGAATCGATCGGATCAAATTGTTGCTTCATGAACTTGAGGCGAACGAAGAGGAACCGGAAGGCGAGGACAGCGATCCGATCTCACGTCTGAACGCATTCGCGGACGGTACAGTGGTTGAAGCGGCTGAAGACAGGCCTGCACCTGCCAAGGAAAATTCGCCGTCTATCGTGGCGGAATTGGAGGTATCGGGCCGTGTGGGGGAGAGGGAGCCGCCACACGGCCAAAAGACGGGATCGGTTACAAGCCGGACTACTCGCGTCAATGTCGCGCTGCTTGAAAGTCTGATGACGATGATTTCGGAACTCGTTCTGACCCGCAATCAGCTGATGCAGATGCTTCGGAACGAGACGGAAAGCGAATTCAGCGCGCCGTTGCAGCGCCTGAGTCATGTGACTACGGAATTGCAGGAAGCGGTCATGAAGATCGGGATGCTGCCGATTGGAAGTGCCTGGTCGAAAATGCCGCGTATTGTCCGCGATCTTTCCATCGAACTCGACAAAAAGATCGATCTTCAGATGATCGGGGCCGATACGGAACTCGACAGTCAGATGCTCGAACTGATCAAGGATCCGCTGACCCATATGGTTCGAAACGCCGCCGATCACGGGATCGAGATGCCGAAGGATCGCCTTGCGAGCGGAAAGCCGGAAACAGGCACCATCACGCTGAACGCCTGTCACGAAGGCGGACATATCCGCATTGAAATCAGCGACGATGGCAAGGGGCTGAATACGGCGCGTATTCGCGAAAAGGTGCTTGAAACCGGCCTTGTGTCGGAAAGCGACATGAGGAGCCTTTCGACGCAGCAGATCCAGCAATTCGTCTTCAACGCCGGTCTTTCCACTGCCGCCGCCGTTACTTTTGTCTCGGGGCGCGGCGTCGGTATGGATGTGGTCAAGACGAATATCGAAAAGACGGGCGGCGCCGTCGAAGTGCGGTCGACCGAAGGTGTCGGGACCACGTTCAGCATCAAGGTTCCGCTGACCCTCGCGGTCGTTTCCGCACTGAATGCCGAAAATGCGGGCGAGCGTTCGGTGCCACCAGTGTCGATAGCGCCGAATCCGCTATGCACCCTGGCAAGAAGCGGCTTCCGCGCATACGGCGCCCGTAATCCAGACGCTGCACCACACGCAGTCACTGCAGTGACGGGCAGTCGATGCAGGCCAACGGCAGGGCAGAAGATAGGATCACACGCAGGTAAATCCGGAGTAACACCATGAAATCGTGCCTTGTTGTCGATGACTCGCGGGTGATCCGCATGGTCGCCCGAAAAATACTGGAGGAACTCAAATTCGATGTCGAGGAGGCCGAGGACGGGCAGGTCGCGCTGGAGCGGTGTAAGGTCAAGCTGCCTGATGGTGTTCTGCTGGACTGGAACATGCCGGTGATGAACGGGATGGAATTCCTCGCCGCGCTTCAGGCCGTTCCCGGCGGCTGCGATGTGCCGGTCGTGTTCTGTACAACGGAAAACGCTATCGACCATATACGCGAAGCCCTCGTGTCCGGCGCCAGCGAATACATCATGAAGCCGTTCGACAGCGAAATTATTCAGAGCAAGTTCGTCCAGGTGGGCCTTTTGTAATGCGGGGCGTCATCGCGCAAACCATGCCGCTACCTGGCCACGGATATGACCGGCGGCGTGTGTTGGTCGTCCGGCGTAAACCGGGGGCGGTTGCGCGACCGACAGCCTGTGCAGCGTCATTCTGCCCCTGGGCGGAATGGACGGACAGGTTTCCAGTTTCCTGAAGCGGAAAGCGCTATGACACTGACAGATTTTCAATTTGTGGCGAACCTGATCCGGGATCGGTCCGGTCTCGTGCTCAGCGAGGAGAAGGCGTACCTGCTGGAAAGCCGGCTGATGCCCCTTACCCGAAAGGCCGGCATGAAGAGCCTCGACGAACTCGTCGCCGTTGTGCGCGCAAAGCGCGACGACGGGATCGTGAAGGATATCGTCGAAGCGATGACAACCAATGAGTCACTGTTTTTCCGCGATACCAAGCCCTTTCAGCAACTTCGCGACATTGTCTTCCCTAAACTGACCAAATCTCGGGCAAGCAGCAGGAAAATCAGGATATGGTGCGCTGCCTGTTCCAGCGGTCAGGAACCCTATTCGATCGCGATGACGATAAAGGAAGCGGGCGCCTTATATTCCGGGTGGAATTTTGAAATCGTCGCGACGGATCTCTCGACCGTGATGCTGGACAAGGCAAAAAGCGGGATGTTCAGCCAGTTCGAGGTGCAGCGGGGACTGCCGATTACGTTACTGGTGAAATATTTCAATCAGGATGGCGATAAATGGAAAATCAGCAGCGAGCTGATTTCCATGGTCAGGTTCAGCCCGTTCAACCTGCTGTCGAACCCGGCGGCACTGGGGGAATTCGATATAGTCTTCTGCCGCAATGTCCTGATCTATTTTGACCGCGATACGAAAGCCAGGGTCCTCGACGGCATCGGCTCGATCATGCCGGATGACGGGGTACTCTATCTGGGCGGTGCGGAAACGGTTCTGGGGCTGACGGAAATCTTCCGGCCGGTTTCGGACCAGCGCGGCATGTATCAGCTGACACGGGGCGCCGGGATGCGCATGTCCGCCTGAGGTGGATCCTTCCTGCATGATACGCGGTATACCGGCCGCTAATCCTTCGAAATTATGCCGCGCTGCTCTCGTGATGCAGCGCTTGGCAAGTCCGCGCCCGGACCCCGTTGCCGAGAAACAGAAAACCCGCCGGCACGACGTGCGGCGGGTTTTGTGCGCTACAGGGAAAGGCGCTTGTTAGGCGGCCGGCGCGCGAAGGGCAACCTCCATCGGGTCGCGCAGGACATAGCCGCGGCCCCAGACGGTTTCGATATAGTTTTCGCCATTCGTTGCGGTGGAGAGCTTCTTGCGCAATTTGCAGACGAAGACGTCGATGATCTTCAGCTCCGGCTCATCCATGCCGCCGTACAGATGATTCAGAAACATTTCCTTGGTCAGGGTCATGCCCTTGCGCAGGGACAGGAGTTCCAGGATACCGTATTCCTTGCCGGTCAGGTGCAGCGGCTTGCCGTCCACTTCGACGGTTCGCGCGTCCAGGTTGACCCGCAGGAGACCGGTTTCGATGATCGACTGTGCGTGGCCTTTCGAACGCCGGATAATGGCGTTGACCCGCGCGATAAGCTCGCTCTTGTGGAAAGGTTTGGTCAGGTAATCGTCGGCGCCGGAGCCAAGTCCCTTGACCTTGTTTTCCAGTTCGCCCAAACCGGAAAGGATAAGGATCGGTGTTTCCACGCGCGCATCGCGCAACCGCCGCAGGACTTCGTAGCCGTCGATATCGGGAAGCATAAGGTCAAGAATAATGATATCGTAGTCATATATTTTACCGATTTCGAGCCCGTCCTCGCCGAGTTCGGTCGTATCGACGACGAAACTTTCGGACTGGAGCATCATTTCGATGCTTTCTGCTGTCGGTTTGTCATCTTCGACTAAAAGAATACGCATTTCTAAACTCCCCTAAAAAAATATCGGTCAACGTCCTTACTATGCGATGTTAATATTTATTACGATAAAGGTTAACAATTTATTGATTGCCCCAAAATGTTAACCAATTTGGTAAAAAATTAAACATGCTTGACTTTATTTACCAGTTACGTCTGCCATAAGGGCTATGGATAACGGCCAATGAGTCTCTACGAACGACTGGACCACCTGCAGGGCGACATCGAGCGTTTGTCCGCCGGTGCGGTTTTTGGAAGCGTTTCGGGTATCCAGGGAATGCTCGTGGAAGTCGCCGGCGTGCAGGGCAACCTTTCCATCGGCGACCGTTGCGATATCGTTGCGCGCGGTGACAAGCTCCTGCCATGCGAGGTCGTGGGGTTCCGGTCGGGCCATGCGCTGGCAATGCCGTTCGGGTCCCTCGATGGCGTGGGGCTGGGGTGCCGGGTTGTCCTGGCGAATACGGAGCCGCTGATTTATCCGAGCGCGGCCTGGCTGGGTCGTGTGATCGACGGATTCGGGAATCCGACCGATGGCGGGGGGCCGTTGCCGCATGGCGACAAGGCCTATGAAATCAAGGGGAATCCGCCGCCCGCACATTCCCGCCGCCGCATCGGCGGGAAACTCGACCTCGGTATCCGCTCGATCAATACCTTTCTGACCTGCTGCCGCGGGCAGCGAATGGGGATTTTCTCGGGGTCGGGTGTGGGGAAGTCCATTTTGCTGTCAATGCTGGCGCGGTTCACCACGGCCGATGTTGTCGTCTTCGGGCTGATTGGCGAACGCGGCCGGGAACTGAAGGAGTTTCTGGAGGACGATCTGGGACCGGAGGGGCTGGCGCGCAGCGTTGTTGTGGTCGCGACGTCGGATCAGTCGGCCCTGCTGCGCCGACAGTCGGCCTATGTCACCATGGCTGTTGCCGAATATTTCCGGGATCAGGGCAAGGATGTCCTGTGCCTTATGGACAGCGTCACGCGATTTGCCATGGCGCAGCGGGAAATCGGCCTGTCGGCAGGGGAGCCGCCGGCCAGCAAGGGATACACGCCGACTGTATTTGCGGAATTGCCGAAACTGCTGGAACGCGCCGGTCCGGGCGCCGGTGAGGGAACGATCACCGGTCTGTTTTCGGTTCTTGTCGAGGGCGACGATGAAAATGAACCGGTATCGGATGCGGTGCGGGGCATTCTGGACGGGCATATCATGCTTGACCGCGCCATCGCCCATCGCAACCGTTTTCCGGCCGTCAATATTCTGAAAAGCGTGTCCCGGGCGATGCCGGACTGCAATACCGACGAACAGAACGATCTGGTCAATCAGGCGCGCGCGCTGCTCGCCACTTATGAGGATATGGCGGAACTGATCCGTATCGGCGCTTACCGGCGCGGCAGCGATCCCCAGATCGACCGGGCGATTGACCTGTTCCCGGCGATAGAGGCGTTTCTCGGCCAGGTGCAGACGGAACATTCCGACCTTGAGGAAGGCTATGCCCGCCTGGCGGAAATATTCGCGGCGGGCGGCTCGTGAAAGGGATAGACGCGCTGATCAAGATCCGGGTCTATGAACTCGATCAGAAGCGCCGCGCCTTGCGGCAGATCGAGGAGGTACAGGCGCGGATCGAGCGTGATATTGCAGCGCTGAAGGACGAAATCGCTACGGAACAGAACGCCGCGCGGCATTCCGACGAAGGCAGCTATACCTATGGCGGATATGCGCGCCGGGCGATATCGCGCCGCGCCGAACTGCACAGAACGCTCGGCGAGGTTGGCAAGCAGGTGGATGCGGCCCGCGACGACGTCGCCCGGACGTTCGAAGGATTGAAGAAGTTCGAAATCACCAAGGCCGCGCGCGACGATGCCGAACACGCCGAGGTAAATCGCCGCGAGAGAATGGCGCTTGATGAACTTGGCCTGAATGCCTACACGCGAAACAAGACGAAATAGGGTGCGTCAGAATCGCTCAAGCCGCGCCAGCAGTGCCGGATTATTCCATTTGGGCTGCTGATCTTCGAACAGGGTCCGATGCGCGGACATTCCCGGCATTTGCCGTTCCAGCCGAATGGACAGCCAGCGGGGAACCACCTCGTTGTTGAAGTCCTCCAGAATCGTCGCCGCAAGTTGCTCCAGCAATTTGCCCGAATATTCGCCGAGCGCGGCAAGGTAGTTATTGAAGGCTGCCGGCGGCAGAACAAGCTTGTCGGGGACATAATAAAGGGTGACATGGGTGCGGTCGCCCGCGGCGGCGCCATCCAGGCGGCTCAGGTAATCCAGATGGGCTGAAGGGTTGCCTTCCACCGCAAGCAGCGCAAGCCGGTTCTCGCGCAAAGCGCCGGGATCGCCGGTCACGTTACAACTTCCGACCGGCCGGCCAGTCCCGATTCCGCCAGCGGTTGAACCTCGAAAAACTGTTCTGCGCGGAATTCGATGCGGCCGGTAAAACCAAGCGCCTGAAGCGAGGTTCCGTATATATTCATGATATCCTTGCGTATCTGTTCGGTGAGGGATTGTTCGGTGCGGATTACGAGATTCATGTTCGTGGCCTGGACAAGACCGTCGAATTGAAACGGCCCAAGGCGGCTGAACGATGCTTCTATCACGAAACGTACGCCCGCCTGCTCGCTTTTATCGCCGCCGTTATCGGGCCGGCCCCTGACGAACAGACGCAATTGCTGCAATTGTCCATCGGACAGGAGGGGAATCAGGAACAGCCGCCAATCCTGGCCGGCGGGCTCGGTGGCCAAACGTTGCATCAGACCGAACTCTTCGCCGATGCGGCCAAGAAGCCCGTCGGCGTTCAGTTGCCGGGCGACATCTCCGCCAAGCCAGTTGCGCGGATCGCCGCCGCGTAGCGCCGCCATGAAATACAGGAGCGTTCCGGCAAGTTGCACGTTCGGTTGCGGTATGAGGTGCTGTATCGCGGCGCGCAGCGTGGGCGAACTGTTGTTGTTCAGCGCCTGCAACAGCGCCTCCCATCGCTGCGCAACCGCGAGTGTTTGCGGTTCCGTAGACGTAAGGGCCGGCAGGAGCGGCACGCCGGCGCGTTCAAGGAACAGCGTGCCGCCGGTTGGCAGAGGCCTGCCGGCGGTTAGCGTCAGTTCAAGGTTTCCCGTGCGAACGACCGGTTGGCCGACGACATTCGTACCCATTATCTTGGCGGAGAATGCAGCAGTAGATGCCGCAGCCGAAGCCGTCGTTGCGCCGGCCCCGTGAGCCGATGCCTGCTGCACTGCGCCAGCCGAAGCCGTTGTTGCGCCGGTCCCGTGAGCCGGCGCCTGCTGCACCGCGCCGGAAATATTCCCGCGCGCGGCGGACGCCGCCGCGCCAGGTACGGTACGCCCCGCCGATGGTGCCGCCGCCGCCGCAAGATTGGCGGCGGCGGCGGATCCCGGGATGGTTCCCGACGGTGGTACGACGCGGACAATGCGGACCGGCAGCTTCGTGCCGGCAGGCAGGAACGCGGATGCGCCTGGCCCGTTGCCCGCAAGCGGCGCGCCCGCGACGCGGAACGCCGGGGCCGTCGTGTCCGCCTGATTGGTTGAAAGCGTCCGTGTCACCAATGCCGTAATCACGTTGTCCGCTGCCGCATTGGATTGCGGGACGGCGCCGGCGCCGCCTGACGGGGCGGGCGCCCGGGCGCCCGTTGACGGCTGGGTGGCGACCGTCACCATAACCGCGGGCAGGTTGCCGCCCGATACGATTCGAATGAGGACCGCCGTATCCGGGGGCAGGGGCAGGCCGGTGCGCAGGATCAGCGGTCCGGCCGGGGTTTCGATCGTAACGGCCGAATTGGGGAGGCGCGCGGCGACTGTCCCTTGCAGAATATCGCCCACCTGCGTGTTGGCGAGTGACGGGGGCAGTTGCAGAATGGTGCCGGTATTTCCCGGGGCGGGGACAGGCTGCGGTGTCGTCGCGCTGTTTGCCGGTGGGATGGCCATGTCTATGTGATCCGCTGCAGGCGCCCCGCAATGGCTTCGATATCCTGCGCGGCGTCGCAGGATGGATAGCGGGTCAGCAGCGCTGTCTGGTGGCGGATACTGTCGCGAACCTTGTTGTCCCGGCGGATGATTCCGGCGAGCGGCGGCTCTATGTCGAGAAAGTTCCGGCAGGCCTTCAGCAGCGTTTCGTAGGTATCCTGTCCGCTGTTCCGGGTTTCCGCCAAGTTGACGATGATCCGCAGGTCGGCACCGGGATGCTCCGCGGCGTACAGCTTGATGAATGCATAGGCGTCTGTCAGGGCGGTTGGTTCATCCGTGGTGACGACAAGAATGATTCCCGCCGCCGACGCCAGTGTCTGCACCGTGCGATCCACGCCCGCGCTGAGGTCAAGGATAATCCGGTCGTACCCGTCCGCCATGCCGACCAGGGCGTCGCGTAGGGCGGTCAGCCGCTGTAGCGGCAGCGATGCCAAGTTTCCGGCTCCGGACCTGCCGGCAAGAATGTCGAATGTGCCATCCGTGAACGTGGTGACGACCTGCGCCAGCGTTGTCTTGCCGGCGATAACCGCCGCAATGTCCTTCTGCGGCATCAGCCCGAGCTGAATATCGACATTCGCCAGACCCAGATCACCATCGAACAACAGGGTCCGGACGCCGCTCTGGCTCAGGGCGTGGCTGAGCGAGATCGAGAACCAGGTTTTGCCGACACCGCCTTTCCCGGAGGCGACGGCAATGATCTTCCGCTTCGCGGCCGGCTTGGGAGTGTTCTGCGGTACAGGGTTAACAGCCATTATCTTGATCCAGTCGCTTGGAAAATGTCATTGACGCGGGCCGCGGAGTCGTGCCGGTTCTTGGCCAGCAGCAGGCGGGAGAGGGAAACCGGATTCAGCGAGCACAGGCTTGAGGCGATGTCCGGGGCAATGCTGACATCCGAAAACGGAATTGACGATGCCTCGGCGGCGGAAAGCATGCTGCCGAGTCGCCGGACCATGTCCAGCCCGGTGACGACCAGGCGTGACGGCGCGGCCGGATGAAAGGAAACGGACAGTTCCGCCGCTTCAAGGGCATCGCGCCCGGCGGTCAATACCAGCACCGCTTCAAGGGGCGCAACGTCGCGAAAGCCGGCGAGCCGGTCGATATCCTCGGCGTTGTGCGGATTGACCCCCATAGTATCGACCAGAATCTGCGTGTTCGCACTTACCCGGTCGAGTGCTTCGGCGAACTCGCGCGGTGTCGAAGCGTTCTGCACGTCCAGACCCAGTCGACGGGCGTAAATCGCGATTTGCTCGATGGCGCCGGCCCTTACCGTGTCCGTGGTGATCAGGCTCACGGTCGTGCCCGCGAGCCGGGCGCGGACAGCAAGCTTTGCAATCGAAACGGTTTTCCCGGAGCCGGGTGGCCCAATGAACATCAGCGGCGTCCCGGACCGTTTCGCCGGGAGGGGCGCAAAACTGTAAATCTCATCCAGCGCGCCCGCAAGCGCCAGTGTCGGGTCCGGTATTCCCAGATGGATTGCGGTGCTGACGATCTGATCGGACAGGGCCAAGGGTGTTCCGTGATTGTCGAGAACGCCGCTCAATTCATCCGCGAGGTCTGGCGCGCCGGCGCTGCCGTCCGACTCGAATTCGGGATCATCCCGTTCGATCGCCGCCGTTACCCGCACGCTGTGCGTCGCCTCATCCTCGTGCGTTGCCACGATAATGGCGTCCGGGCCAAGCTGGACGCGAACCAGTTGCATGGCTTCGGCCATCGTCGGTGCATGGTAGGTTTTGAGGCGCATATCTAGATCTGGCCCACGGTCTTGATGCGGGCTTTCGCATGGATTTCATTCTGCGACATGACGACGGTCATGGGCCGGAACCGTTCGATGACCGAGCGGACATAGGGTCGGATTCCCGGGCTGACCAGCAGGACCGGGACATCGCCCTGCATGGCATGCCGCTCGAACGTCGTCCGCACCGCACCGATGAATTTCTGAAGGTCGGTTGGCGACATGGCGAGTTGCTTCTCCTCGCCCTCGCCAATGATCGACTCGGCGAATGCCTGCTCCCATTCCGGCGCCAGCGTGATGAGGGGGACATGGCCCTGGTTGTTCGTATTGGCGTCCGAAAGCTGGCGCGCCAGCCGCGACCGGACATGTTCGGTTATCTGGGTGATGTTGCGGGTATAGCCGCAGGCTTCCGACACGCCCTCCAGGATCGTCGACAGGTCGCGGATTGAAATCCGTTCCCCCAGCAGGTTTTGCAGAACCCGCTGGATACCGCCGATGGAAATATGGTTGGGCACCAGGTCGCCTATCAGCTTCTGGTGAGCCTCGTCCATTTCGTCGAGCAGCTTCTGCGTTTCCACATAGGACAGCAGCTCCGACATATTGTCGCGGATAATTTCGGTTAGATGGGTTGTAATAACAGTTGGCGCATCGACCACTGTATAACCCCGGAACATCGCTTCTTCCCGGCTGGGCTCATTGACCCACATCGCGGGCAGGCCGAACGTCGGCTCCTGGGTTGCTTCCCCCGGCAGGCTGATTTGCGCGCCACGCGGGTCCATGACGAGCAACATATTCGGGCGCAATTCGCCGGTACCCGCCTCGATTTCCTTTATCCGGATAATGTAGGTATTGGATGCCAGTTGCAGATTGTCCTGAATCCGGACGGCCGGCATGACAAATCCCATTTCGGAGGCGAGCTGCCGCCGCAGCGCCTTGATCTGGTCGGTCAGGCGCTGTTCTTTCTGCGAATTGATCATCGACAGCAGGCCATACCCCAGTTCCAGGCGGATAAGGTCGATGGCCAATGCCGTCGTGATGGGTTCCTCCTTCGCGGGAACGGCTTTGGCGGCTGTGGCCGCGTCTGTTGCCGCCTTCTCGAGGATCTGTTCTGCCTGACGCGTCAGCATGTATGCGGCGCCTGCGGCCAGGGCGGCGAGCAGAATGAACGGAATGGCGGGAATTCCCGGCAGCAGGGCCATGACACCCATCAGGAATGCGGACAGCCAGAGTGCGTTCGGATACCCCCCGAGTTGGCCGAAAATGGCCTTGTCCGTCGTGCCTTTCACGCCGGCCTTGGTGACGAGCATGCCGGCGCCGATGGATACGATGAGCGCCGGAATCTGGCTGACAAGCCCGTCGCCGACAGTCAGCAGCGTGTAGAATTCGGCCGCCTGTGATATCGACAGGTCGCGCTGCACCGTGCCGATGATGATGCCGCCGATAATATTGATGAAGGTGATCAGCAGGCCGGCGATCGCATCGCCACGCACGAATTTTGACGCACCGTCCATGGCGCCGAAAAAGGAATTTTCCGCTTCCAGCATGCTGCGGCGCGCGCGCGCGTCATCTTCGTTTATCAGGCCCGAGGACAGGTCGGAGTCGATGGCCATCTGCTTGCCGGGCATGGCGTCCAGGCTGAAACGGGCGGCCACTTCGGCGATCCGGCCGGCACCTTTGGTAATGACGACGAAATTGACGAGCACCAGGATTCCGAACACGATGATGCCGATCACGTAATTGCCGGCGACGACAAAATTGCCGAAGGCCTCAATAACCTTGCCGGCGGCCGCGGGGCCCGTATGTCCTTCGGATAGGATCAGGCGTGTGGACGCCAGGTTCAGCGCCAGGCGCAGCATGGTCGCGATCAGCAGGATCGTCGGAAACGAATTGATCTCCAGCGGCTCCTTGATGAACAGTACGGTCATCAGGATCAGGACGGAGAAGGTGATCGATACCGCCAGGGAAAAGTCGAGCATCCATGTCGGCATCGGCAACAGCAAAACGACCAGAATCGCGACGATGCCCAGCGCCAGCGCGACATCGCCGTGCTTGCCGATACGGGAAAGGATGTCCCCGATGTCGGGTGGGCCGCCCTTACCCCCAATTCCAGGCGACGCGTCGGTCATTTACTATCAGCTCCCGTCACGCACACGTCAAAATGCAGCCGTGCACAGAATATTCTAGAAATGCGCTTCGGTTTCGCCGGGCACTGGAACCGCCCTGCCGTCTTCGGTGTAGAGTTTCAGCTTGTTGCGCAGGGTGCGGATCGAAATGCCGAGGATGTTGGCGGCATGGGTCCGGTTGCCAAGACAATGCTGCAACGTGTCGATAATGAGGTCGCGTTCCACTTCCGCAACCGTCCGGCCAACGAAGCTGCCCATATCCGTCTGTTGCGGCGGCGCGGCGGGCGGCGTTTCCGATGCGGCAGGCGGCGTCTGCATGGTGGATCCGGCAAGGCTCAGCATTACCGCATCGATGGCAAGTTCCGGCCCCTGGGACAGCAGAACCGAGCGGTGCATGGTGTTCTCCAGTTCCCGGACGTTCCCCGGCCATTGATGCATTTGCAGTTGATGCAGGGCATCCGCACCGATTTCCTTGCGGGCGACTCCGTTCGCCTCGGAATACTTGTCGGCGAAATAATTCGCCAGCAGTTCGATATCCTGCGGCCGGTCGCGCAACGACGGCACCCGCAGGTTCACCACGTTCAGACGGAAAAAGAGGTCCTCGCGAAAATCACCGTCCCGGACCGACTGTTCCAGGTTCCGGTTGGAAGTGGCCAGCAGGCGGACATCGACCTTGATCGCCTTGACGCCGCCGACACGGTCTATTTCGCGTTCCTGCACTGCCCGTAGCAGCTTGGCCTGCAGGCGCGGATGCAATTCGCTGATTTCGTCGAGCAGGAGCGTCCCGCCATCCGCCTCCTCGAACTTTCCGACCCGGCGCGCGATGGCGCCGGTAAACGACCCTTTTTCATGGCCGAACAACTCCGATTCCAGCAGGTTTTCCGGAATGGCCGCACAATTGACGGCGACAAAACTTTTCGTTGCGCGTTTGCTTTTCATGTGAACGTGGCGCGCCATCAGTTCCTTGCCCGTACCCGACTCCCCGGTGATCAGCACCGATGCTTCCGACGGCGCGATCTGGTCGGCGAGGCTGATGACGGCCTTCATCGCCGGGTCCCGGTGAATGATGGTATTGCTTTCCGCGGCTACCGCTTCAAGCACCGCGGCGATAAGTTCCGGATCCGGGGGCAGGGGGATGTATTCCCTGGCGCCCTGGCGGATCGCCTCGACAGCGGCGTCCGCATCGGTGCCGATGCCGCAGGATACGACCGGAACGTTGATCCGTTCCTGCAGAAGTCTCGACACAAGGTCGCCTACATTCAGTTTGACGTCCACCATCAGCAGTTCCGCACCCTGTCCCGATCTCAGCGCGTTCAGGGCTTCGTCGATCGAATGGACATGCGCGACCTTGGCGCCTCGGGAAATGGCAATTTTCCCGGCCGTGCTGATGTGTCCTTCAAGGCTTCCAACGATCAGTAGTCTCATTGTCGATCTCGTTCCTGTATGGCCTAGTTGAAATATTCGACCCGGTTACCGGGCGGCAGGATAGTGTTCAGAAGCATTTCCAGCCGCCGGGGGTTTTCCTGCCGCCCGATGGAGGCGGAGGCCATGACGTAAAGATGGTTGATGAGGGTTTCTTCGCTGGAATTGCGTTCCAGCTTCGAAGCCAGCGGCATGAAAACCATGTTGGCGAGAATCGCGCCATAAAAAGTGGTTAGCAGGGCAACGGCCATGGATGGCCCGATCGTGCTCGGGTCTTCCAGGTTGCCCAGCATCTGGATCAACCCGACCAGGGTGCCGATTAATCCCATCGCGGGTGAAATATCCGCCGCCTTGCGCAATACGCTGGCGCTGCGCGTGTGGCGCTGCGCAATGGCCTGCAATTCCTGTTGCATGATCCGTTCGATTTCGTCGCCCGGCGTGCCGTCCATGACCATTGTCAGGCCACGGTGCAGCATGCGTTCCGATACGGTCTGATCGACATGGGGCTGTAGCGCCAGTACGCCCCTATACCGGGCAATCTGGGCGAGTTGCAGGACATGTACCGCGGCCGCCGAAGAATCGCGCGACCGGTGAAAAACCGTTTGTGCGACGATACGCACGGAGTTGACCATATCCGCCAGCGAGTAGCACGCGGTCGTAACGCCGAACGTCCCGCCGAGGACGATGAATATAGACGGCAGATTAATGAACGCGCCGGGGGTCCCCCCAAGGTAAATAGCCGCAAAGATAAGTGCAAAGGCGCCGGGTATGCCGACGATCGTGGCAATGTCTACCGCGTTCCGGGCCGCTGGCGGTGATATCGGTCGTATCGGGGCGCCGCCTGTGTTGGTATCCGTTGCCATCTGTCAGACTCTGTCCACTAGCTGCCCGGTCGGTCGGTCTTGATGATTTCCGTCATGGTAACACCAAGCTTGTCTTCGACAACGACGACTTCGCCGCGCGCGACGAGGCGGTTGTTGACATAAATATCGATCGCTTCGCCGACCTTGCGGTCGAGTTCCACCACCGCGCCGCGACCCATTTTTAACAGGTTGCTGACCTGCATCGTGGACTTTCCGAGCACGGCGGAAACCTGGACCGGAATCTGATAAACCGCTTCCAGGTCGCGGGCGCCGGTCGGCGTGTCCAGGCCGGCAATGTGCGGATCGACACCACTGTCCTGCGGTTCCGCCGGATCAGTATCCAGGTCTTTCAGTTCCGGTGCCGCGTCTTCTTCGCCTGCCGTATCTGTATTTTCTGCCATATCTGTATTTTCTGCCATATCCGTATCCTTTGTTGCGGGCGCTTGCCGCGGTTATTTCCTGGCGGGCGCGCCCGGTGCGATGGCCCCGGGAAGTGCCGGGCCCTCGGCGGTCGCTGATGTCGGTGCGTGGCCGACGGCGCCCGGCAGGGCCGGCGGCGCGTCATGGCCGGCGGCTGTTGCCGGTTCCTGCGCCCGAATATCGGATGCCGTCTCATGGTGCACGGTCTCGGGCGTTTCACCGACCGGCTCTGCCGGCGCCGCTGCGGGGGCGACCTCTGTTTCGGGCGCTGTGGCCACCTGGTCAGGTGAGGTCCGATCGTCGCCGGCCGGACGCTCAGTGGATTCGGCCGGTAACGGGGGTTCAGGCGAAACGGCGGCGGATGTTGCGCTGATCCTCGGCGTAGCCTGTGCCGCCGCTGCGGGCGTCTCTTCCGCGGCCACAGACGACGACGCCGGCGTTTCGGCGGAATCTGCTGGTTGCAGTTCATCGGTGGCGTCAGCGCCCAGTTCGCGGGAGTGTTCGAGGAACTTTTCGACGATGGCGTCGATGCTGGCCAGCAGCCTGGCGCCATTACGTTCGGCGCCGCCATCGGTCCAGTCTACCTGGCAATCGGCAGGGGGCATATCGGGGTCGGCGATAATCCTGATGCCATTATCCAGCCCGTGCCGTTTCGCCACCGGCGGTAACCGTTCGCCAAGTGCCTCCGCCAGGGCGTCAGGAACCCGGATTGCGATTTCGATATCGCCGAACAGATTTGACATGCATTGCGTGACGAATGCCTCGATCTCCGCCAGTCCGTTTTCCCGGGCATATTCCGGCGCGATCCTGCCGGCAATCGCGGCCGCGAGGCTGATCGCCGACTGCGCAATCCGTTCATTGGTTTTCCGTTGTGCCGCGTCCAGCGTGGAAAACCTGGCGTCGATGCTTGTCAGGGTTTCCGCTATCCGGTGTTCGAAACCGGCGTTGGATTGCGCGAGTCCCTCCTGGCGGCCTTCTTCGCGGGCTTTGCTGCATTCCCGCTTCAGGTCTTCTTCGGAAAATGTCGGGGCCGCCTTCGCCTGCAACTCCGCCTCGCTTGGCCTCGCCGGCTTTTTCGGGATGGCGTCGAAATCGACATCGAACAGATAGCGAGGATATTTCATTGTTTCCAAAGCCGGTTTCATTTGCCGGACGTCCCGTAACGCGCCATACACAAGTTTCGACCCCTGTCGCCGCGATACCCGGACACGGCAATACTATGGGCATGCAGGATTTCAGGCATCCTGATACATCCAGGATCGCATGATCGAAACGGCCTCTTCCGGGTGTTTATCGATGACTTCACCGATCTTGCGCAATGACGACGCTTTCACGCGGCCGTCGATATTGCTCAGATTTATCATGGGATCCTCCTCTTCTGGCACCGCGCCGGCGCCGGCCATGGCCATGGATCCTCCCGGGCCGGCCAGCGCCGGCGTATTGCCGGACTGATCGGTAAGCATCTGCTGTTCCGCCGTGTGGACAATGGCCTCCGTCGCCGCAGCGGAAGCCTCGAAGAATTTGCTGATCACGGGACGGACGACCAGCAGGATGACGAGGAAGCCAACCACCAGAAGGACAAGCTTTTCGACGAGCCCGATCAGTTCGCTATGCCGGAACCCGAAAATGTCCTGCGGCCCGATATCGGCGTCGCTGACCGCCGGTTCACTGAACCGCATGTTCACGACTTCAACCGCATCGCCGCGATTGGCGTCGAATCCGATCGTGCTGCGGACCAGCTTCTCGATCTGCTCCATTTCCTCCGGTGTGCGCGGCGTATAGGCCTGTTCGCCGTTCGGGCCCGTGGTCAATGTGCCGTCGACCAGCACGGCGGCGGCAACGCGTGTGACGGATCCGGCTTCGCGAACGCCCCGCTTTACGGTCTTTGAAATTTCGAAATTGGTTGCTTCTTCAATGCGGTTTGACTGGTCCGTGCTGCCGGCTTCGCCGCCAAGCTGCTGCGCATCCGGCAGGTTCTGGCCGACGGTAACGGCATCGGGTCCGGCATCCTGGCTCTGGCTGGAATCTTCAATCGTCTGGGTCGACCGGACAACCTGGCCTTCGGGGTCGTAGATTTCCTCGTTTGTTTCGATGCGTTCCAGATCGAGTTCGGCGGTTACGGAAACACGGACCTTACCGAAACCAAGCGACCGTTCCAGCAGTTCGGTCAGACGGGCGGCCATGCGGTTTTCGTATGCAATCCGCTGTTCATCCGGCGTCATGCTGCCGAGTTGCGGATTATCCGCGTCGCCCAGCCGCGCCAGCAGCGTGCCACGATCGTCGACGATGGATATCCGCGCGGGCTGCAGGCCGGGCACGGCGGCGGCGACCAGGTGCTGAATGGCGAGGACCTGGCCGCGATCCAACCGAGTGGATCCGCGCATCCGCAACGCAATGGAGGCGCTGGGGACCTGCCGTTCGCGTGTGAACAGTTCCCGGCGCGGCATGACAAGCAGAACCTTGGCGCCCTTGACCATGTCCAGCGACGCTATCGTACGGGCAATTTCGCCCTCCAGAGCCCGTAATTTCTTGATTTCATTGTCAAAACTAGACGAGCCAAGCGCGTTATCCTTGTCGAAAATTTCAGAGTAGCCCAGTGTCCCGCTGCCGGGCAGGCCTTCTTCGGCGACGAGCAGTCGGGCCTGACCGACACGTGTCAGGGGGACGTAGATTTCTGCGCCCTTGTTCCGGGCCTCCACTGGAATATTCTGGTTCTGCAGGATCGCAACTATCTGGCCTGAATCCGAAGGACTAAGGTCGCCATACAAAAGCGACATATTCGGTGTCGTGAGGCGTGTTGTAAGAAATACGAAAAACGCAACAAGTCCTATGGCGACACTTGCCATCATGCCCAACCGCAATGTGCCGATATTGCGTATTATCTGAAGAAATGCATCCACGGCAGTGTTCCTCGCAGGCTACGACTCGATTTACCGGGGCGCCGAAGGGAACCCGGGAACCGAATCTACACGACGTTTCAGTAAAGGTGAAGTCAAAAGGCGGCAATTTTTGCCCAGTCCAATCATTAAAATAGTGTTTCGGCTAATACCCGAATGATGAAACCGGACGGATACTAAGAACTTGAAAGCAGAAATAATGCAATGGGGCTGCTCAGTTTCAGGTTTTACTGATTCAATACAGCAGTCGGCAGATTCGTCCGGGCCAAGGCAGGTAACTGCTGCCGGTTGCGCAAGGTGCATTGTATCCTCCGGATCGAAAGACATTTTTTTGATGCTCCAATTTATAAACAATGTACTTAAAATTTTATTTAAATAAAGTTAAAGTTCGTAAATATTTTTATGCTTTCAGCAGGCAACTACGTTCGCGCCAAATGGACGGGGATGATGCCCGCATTGAAACAATTGAAACAGGCAGTTTTTCAGAAAGAAAATGCTGCCCTTCTGGCGGCGGTACCGATCGCGCGCCAATACAGGCGCTTCGGCGGCCTATATTCTGCGGCGCAGGCGCGATTTCCTGTATTGCTGCAGGCGTGTGGTACGCAGTCCGCGCATGCCGTGACTTTCAATAAGCCTTTGCCACGAAATGAATTCTTCCACCGAAAGGCTGTAGCGTTCACAGGCTTCCTCGAGCGTCAGCAGACCGGCGCGAACGGCGAATACGACGATAGCCTTGCGGCGAACGACCCAACGCTTCGTGTTCGCCGGCGGCAGGTCGGCGAAGGTCATCACCTTGCCATCGGGTCCGATGACCGATGGACTGCTTGCCTTTTCAAAACGTGCGGTGGCGGAATCGTTCACCGTTTTATCCTTCGTACCCATATTTCCCGGCAACTCCGAATGCCGGCGTGACCCGGGCGATGCAGTTCGGTTGCGTGCCGTAAAAGGGATTAGACGCGAATATCTTAAACAAAGGGTAAAAGCGGCGACGGGATTCGTGTTGGCGAACATACTGGCCGCAGCAATAAAAGCGGCCCGGCAGGGATGCCGGGCCGCAGGTAAGGAGTATTATCGGGGAAGCTGCGCGTTAGCGGATGACCCGTGTCAGTTCTTCGAGCATTTCATCGGCTGTCGTAATGATTTTGGTATTGGCCGAGAAGGCGCGCTGCGTGACGATCATCCGCGTGAATTCGTCCGCCAGATCGACCGTTGACGCCTCCAGGGCATTGGCAACGATTGAACCCGCGCCGCCGGTCCCGGCGGCAAGGGCGACGGGGGTTCCGGCTTCAGCCGACGAACTGAAGATATTGCCGGTCAGCGCCGTCAGCCCGTTCGGGTTGGGGAACGCGGCGACGGGGACCTGGAAGATGTCCCGCGTTTCGCCATTTTCAAACAATGCGGTCACCGTCCCGTCCTCCGACACGTTCACGCCGGTGATGGAACTGAACTGGCGTCCGTTCTGGTTGATGAAGTTGGGGATGAACGTTCCGGAGAACTGGGTCATGCCGTCTGTCGCCCCGACCGTGCCGAGATCCAGCACAACCTGGACACGGTCGTCGGCCGTACCGGTCGCCAGCGTGTTGTCATGGTCCAGGTCGAATACGAACTGGTTTGAGGCGCTGATGGTTGCAATGTCGCCGGCCGCTGTATTGGCCGTGACCGACGCCAGCGTGCCATCGGCGCTGAAGGTGACTGTGCCGAGCCGGGTGCTGGTCGCGCCGGCAATCAGCGCATTGTCGCCGGCGGTGCCGTCGTCATTGGAATCGATATCGACGAAAGAAGAGCCCGTTACGGTGGCGGTCACGTCCCACTGGTCTGTGGTTGCGGTCTTCGTATAGGTGAGAACCAGCGTATGGCTGCCGCCCTGTTTGTCCAGCGCCTCTACGGAGAGATCGAAAGTATCCCCGGTTGCCGCGCTGGCCGGTAGGTTTGCCCCGAGTTCGACCTCCGACGTCGGAATTGGAGACGACGCCAGATTGGATACATTGACGGTCGTCAAGGCGCTCAGAATGCTGGTCTGCTGTACGACACCATCGACGATCGGCCAGCCGGTCAGGAACTGCCCCGCCGTATTTGCGAGATTGCCGTTGGAGTCGGGTCGGAAAGACCCGGCGCGGGTAAAGGCAATGTTGCCCTGGCCGGCGGTCGCATTGTCCGAAACGACGAAGAACCCGTCGCCGGAAATGGCGAGATCCGTTGCCGATGCGGAGGATTCCAGCAGGCCCTGCTGATCGATCGACGACAGGGTGTTGATCCGGACGCCGCCGGGGGTAAAGCTGTTGGCCGAAGCCTGCGTCGTGACCAGCGTGGAAAACCTTGGCGAAACGCCCTTGTAGCCTGTCGTGTTCATGTTCGCGATATTGTCCGCGACCATCGCCAGCGCCTGACTTTGCGAGAATAATCCGCTGACGCCTGATCGCAACGCACCGAAGATACTCATAGATCAACCTCCTTCTTGACCCGCGTGCGACTGGCGCCGCGGATCGATTATTAGCTCTGTTCTTCTGTGTTCGACTTGTCCGGCGCGGTCTGGATCCCCGTTACGGAATCCAGCGGTACGCCGACATCGCCGATGCCAAGGACGGTTTCTCCGTTTTCGATCGACACGCCGGTCACGAGGCCGAGCACGCGGTGCACGACAGCAATCGGTTCTTCGGCGTCATCCAGGGCCGTAACCGCAAACCTGTAGATTCCTTCTGGCGCGGTCCCGCCATTCGTTGTGCTGCCATCCCACTCGTAATCGTGCAGCCCGGCGTCCTTGTCGACGGGTTCCTGGAATACGAGGTCGCCGGAATTGTTGAATACCTGTATGACCGCTGTCTTCGCAGCCTGTGGCAGGATATAGGAGAATGTGGCCTCGCCATCGGTCAGCATGTTGGTGTTGCCGACCGCCTCGACCACCTTGCCGAGGAAGGAAACAGCGCCCAGTTGCTGGTTGGTACCCTGCAGGGCGATCAGTTGCTCCAGGTTCTTGTTCTGCAGAACCTGCTGTTCGACGCCGGTGAACTGCACCAGCTGGCTGGTGAATTCGTTGGAGTCCAGGGGGGACAGGGGGTCCTGATGCTGCAATTGCGTCGTCAGAATGGTCAAAAAATTGTCGAAATTGTCGGCGAGGCCGGAGAGGGACTTTGTCGTGCTGCCGGCCTGGGCCTGGGATGCCGCAGTTGATGCATTGACTTCCATTTTGCCTAAACCTCCACGTCTATCTGGCTGTTGCTGGAACGCCGATGGGGGTTGGTATCAGTGGCTGCACCGCTCTCATCGTTCTTGTCGGTACTGGCGCCATTGCTGCCATCCGGTCGGGCTCCGTCTGCGAGTTGCTCGCCGAATGAAGCGTTGCCGCCGCCGAGATTGAAGCTAAGGCCGCCGGAATCCGTCTGGAGGCCTGCATCCAGCAGGGCTTGCTGCAATCCCCGGGCGTCGCGCCGGAGCATTTCCAGGGTTTCCGGCCGGTCCGCGTTGACGACTATGGCGACCTTGCCGTCCTGCGCGACGTCAAGCTGAATTTCAAGACGGCCCAGATCCGCCGGTTTCAGCTGTATACGGATCCTATCGATTCCCTGCTCGACCGCTTTCTGAACCTGAACGGAAATCTGCTCTTTCAGGTCGGATGGCGGCGAGGCGGGTCGTGCCGGGACGGGCGCGGCTACCCGCGCAGTTGAGGCTGATGCCGGGGTCCCCGCCTGGCCGGCGCCGACCGTTGGAGTGGATTCTGTGACGGGGAGGGAACCGGCCCGATCCATGACGGGCGTCGGCCGGCTATTTGCTGTGGGCGGAAGCGGCTGCGGCGGAGCGGGCTGCACCGGCGCCGCGGCCTGCTGCTGGGCCGCGGGGTTGCCTGCGGCGCCATTCGGGGTCGTTTGGGCGTATTGCGACGTCTGCTGGCCGGTGCGGCCGGCATTGGCGGATGCAGGTTTCGCGCGGCCGGCATTCAGCAGCAGATTGCCGCCGGCTTCCGCCTGGCGCGGGGTTCCGGAATATCGGCCGGTTTCGCCATTCGCCAGCGACGATGGCTTTTGTGCATCTTTGGCGGCGTCCGCGACACCGGCCTGCGCAGCCGGGGCCTGGGCGTGTTTTTCCGGGGCGCCCGTCTGGGCGGAAAGTGTCGCGGCGGCGGACAGGGTATTCGCCGGTCGGGAAACGAAAGAGCGACCCCCGTCGATCACCTGCGCCGTCGCCCGGCTGGCGGTCGCGCCGGTATCGCCTTCGGGTCGCAAGGCGCTATTGACCGGGATTTTCGCGTCCTGTGTGGCGCCAGCGGCCGGGTTTCCTTCGGTCACAAGCGGTTTGTATGCGGCCCCGACCGGCGATGCGGACTTGTTCTGTTGTGCGGCCGTGGCTGAATCGGCTTGCGTCCGGCCTGACGATATCCGGGCTTCGGTCGCATTTGTCAGCGCCGCGGGATTATCCGCTTCACCTTCGGCAGCCTTATCGTGATCAGGCGCCGACTGTTGCTGCGCTCCGGCTGCGTCGGTCGCAATGTCCTTGTCTGCCTGGGCTGCCGGAGTATCTGAAACGTAAGTGTCTGCCTGGGCTGTCAGCGTATCTGAAACGTAAGCGCCGCCCTCATCGCGTAACGGCCTGTCCGCGCCCGTCGGGCGATCCGCCGACAAATGATCCGCCAGCGCGCTTTCCCCAGGGCTCCTGAGTTTCGAGATAGTGGGGTTTTGCGTCAGGGCGTTCTGCAACAGGATAGCAAAGGCATCGGATGCGGCTTGAGACGGCTTGGCGGCTTCCTTGCCAATACCTGCGCCCGGCGCCGTTTCTACGGAAGATACCTGCATGGTCGTTCCTTGCTAATGTGTGCGGCACAAACACAGCAATCAGCGGGCCAAGCATTTCGGCTATCGCAACTTGTTGAAATTATATGATGTTAGGGATTTGGCACGGCGCACGAAGCGCGCGCTTCGGCAATTCAGGAAAAATAGTTCCACCGCGGAACGGCATAAATTGCCGTGATGGTGCAAAACTGCGCAGTGCGGGAATAATGGAAAATGTGGTACCGGAGTAACGGCTAGACCGACGTATCGGTCCGTCCGGTTTTGTCCGCATTATCGGGGCTGCTGGACTCGAGCGGTTGTATGGCTTCCCTGATGAGGGCGACCATCGTGTCGGACGGCAAACGTTCGATAACTTTCTCCGTCTCCCTGTCGATGACTTCCAGGAAAACCCGGTTCTGCTCGCTATCGAAATTGAGGGTAGTGCGACGGCTACTCAATTGCAGTTCTTCCGGCGCCCGTTTCTCGTCACTGGCCGACGGTGCGTCTCCCCTGCGCTGGTTCGAATTGTCGCGGCGCAGTTCATTTTCAGGCTTGCCGGAAGCGGCGGCCGATGTGACGACATATTCGGGATTCAATGCAAGCGTCGCGCTCTGCGGCGGCGCCGTCGTGATACTCTGATTGATCGCGGTTTGAGACTGAGTCCCGAAACCGAGTGAGCCGAACTCCATTTTTCCCTCCCGCGATTGGCATTCTGTCAATTCAACGACGGGTAACAGGTGCGTTTTGCACTTCAATCAGCATGTCCCGATTTTCGGGATTATACTGTACCTGACTTTATTCCCGGCTTTTAGCGAGCGTTTAACGTTAACGGCTGGTGATCGCCATAAAGATACGGTGCAATTGGCGTGCCATTTTGCGAAAATGCAGAATGAATCGTCCATAATCATGAGCGCTGGGGGTCATTTCAGGGCTTTTTCTGTCGTCCTCGAGTGGTACTATTGCATTAAATGCTCAATTTACTTCATTGAATATTAAAGAAAATGTTAACGGGAGCGACGGCTTCCGGGGCGGAAGGCCGCCTTTTATCCGGGCATCCGAATGGGACCGTTTTTATCGGGGCCGGTTGCGCGCCGGCGATGAACCGACTCGGCACTTTGTTCCGGCTTCCGCCAAGGGGCGGGCAAATTTTGCCGGGTTGCCTGCGCCGAAACGGCAGAAATTGCCGCCGTGAATTGGTTAAACGGTTAATTTTCAAAACAGATTTGAGTCCGTGCGATTTGCAGCCCGGCTATTGTTACGACCATCTGGCCCAGTCGCCCCCCGGGTCCGCTCCGCATGGTCTGCGGAACAGGCGGCTCCAGGTATCACGGGATGCCGTACCGTGGTTTTCAAATGAAACCGAACCGGTAAGAACTGCCGGATCGGGGCAAGACTTACCCGGCAATTCGCGGCGATCGCGCCGGAACCGGGTTTTTCGAGAGAAATAAATATTAGTTAAAACAATGTGCTAGTGGAATTTTCAGGTTGGCACAACCATTGCCATTCGGTTCTGGAGAGTATTCGCCGCGTCGCTCTCGGCCCTGATGATCACTTGTGTTCAGAGGGAAAAGGGTGTGCCAGGCCGCGGAGGCCCAGAACAGGAGAACGAACATGGCAGAGAAAATTCAGCTTTCGGCGGCAATCCGAAGCAATCTGCTGACATTGAACCGGACCAACGATCTTGCTGACCGGACCCAGGGCAGGCTGGCGTCTGGCCTGAAGGTCGCATCGGCGCTTGACGATGCCGCCGCCTTCTTCGCTGCGCGCGCCCTGACCTTCCGGGCCGACGATCTGAACGGTCTGAAAGACAATATCGACCAGTCGATCAGTACGATTCAGGCCGCGATCAACGGTATCGAGGCGATTACGAGCCTCGTCGAGCAGGCGCAGGGTATCGCGATTACCGCCAAGTCGACTTCCGATACGAACGAACGCTCTTCCCTGGCGGCGCAGTTTAATTCACTGCTGCAGAATATCGACGATCTGGCCAACGACTCCAGTTACCAGGGCCAGAACCTGATTCAGGGGACGCCGGACAACATGGTCGTCGATTTCAACGAAGACAGCACCAGCCAGTTGACGGTGGCCGGTATCGATACCTCCACGGCGGCGACCGGTCTGAACGTTGCCGCGGCGTCCAACGACTTTGTCGCCGATTCGGATATTGATCTGGCGCTGACGGCGACGCGGAGCGCGCTGACAACCTTGCGGACTTCCGCCGCGGTCCTCGGATCGAACAATACGGTGCTGCAAACCCGCCTGAACTTCACCGAAGACCTCGTCAATACGCTGGAGGAAGGCGCAGGAAAACTGACGCTGGCGGATCTGAACGAAGAAAGCGCCAATCTGCTCTCCTTGCAGACCCGCCAGCAGCTTGGGCTGAATTCCCTGTCGTTGGCGGCGCAGAGCGAGCGAGCGATTCTGAACCTCTTCGGCTAATAGGACCGTGTCGAAATCAGTCGCTTCGATAGCGGCGAATTTCGACACGGAATACAGCAAAAGCAAGGCGTGGCCTGATCCTGATGCCAGGCCAACCGGGCAGATATTGCCCGGACCCGGCAATTATTGCCGGGCCGTTTTGGCGGTTTTTGCCCGCATAAACCGTTTCTTAATGTCATCATTGTAACACTAAACCTGCGTTAGCGCCGGATTGGCGGGACCGTATTATATGGCACGGTAATTGCGTGCGTTCGGCGTGGCTGTGGTGCTCCGATGGACAGTGCAGCCACATAACTGATTGTAGAATGCAATCGAAATAATCCTAGAAGAAGGAAATGACATGGCTGATAATATTACCCTATCCAGTGCGGTGCGCTCTAACCTGTTGACGCTGCAACGGACCCAATCCCTTATCGATACAACCCAGGGCAAGCTGGCGACCGGCTTGCGCGTTAGTTCGGCACTTGACGATGCATCCGCGTTCTTTGCATCGGCAAGTCTGACGAACCGCGCCGATGATCTGAACAATCTGAAGTCGGACATCGATCAGAGCATCAGCTCGCTCGAAGCAGCGATCAACGGTATCGAGGCAATCACCGATCTGATTGAACAGGCCAAGGGTCTGGCGATCACGGCGAAGGCAACGAGTGACACCAATGAACGGTCTTCATTAAGTGTGCAGTTCAATGCGTTGCTGGATCAGGTCGACAGTATTACGACCGATGCCAGCTTTGCCGGTACGAACCTGTTGCAGGCGACACCGGATAACCTGACCGTCAACTTCAACGAAGACGGCAGCAGCGCCCTGACAATCGCGGGTATCGATTCGACGACGGCTGCCACCGGTCTCAATATTGCGGCAGGCGCCAACGATTTCGTCGCGAATTCCGATATCGATCTCGCGATTACGGCGATCAACAACGCCTTGACAACACTTCGTACGTCCGCGTCCACGCTGGGTTCGAATGCTTCGGTGCTTCAGACGCGGCTGACCTTCACCACCGATCTGGCGAATACGCTCGAAGGCGGCGCCGGCAAGCTGACACAGGCGGACCTGAACCTTGAAAGCGCGAACCTGCTGGCCCTGCAGACACGCCAGCAGCTCGGCATCAACTCACTGTCTCTGGCGAGTCAGAGTGAGCGATCGATCCTGGCCCTGTTCGGCTAAAGCAGTTCGTCTTTAATCTGGATCGCCTCAGTCTGTTCAGATTATTCACGAATTTCGGTCAGAAAACTGACATAGAGGGCGGCGATTTTTCGTCGCCCTTTTTTCTGAAGCCGTCATCGATGGCACGTTACTTGCGTGTGTATCGATTTTCGATCCTTGTGGCGTTCGATCAGGTAAAAAATGTCGGCTTGCCGGCGCCGCCTGCAAGAATTGAAGATGACCGAAATTGCGGTAAAATGTGCCGCGACAGGAAATGAACTAGAGACAGGCGAGACTACGATAATGCCGCTCAAACTAGCGCTTCGACCCGGCGAAAAAATTGTGATCAATCAGGCCGTGATTGTGAATGGCGGCCAGAAGACCGAATTGGTCCTGGAAAACAAGGCCAGCGTATTGCGGGAACGCGATATCATGACGGAAGAACAGGCGGATTCGCCCGCCAAGCGGGTCTATTTCGCAGTCCAGATGATTTACATGTTCCCGTCCAATACCTCGCTCTATCAAGAAAAATTTAACAATTTCACGCGAGATTTCGTGGAAGCCGTGCCAAGCGCCACCCCGATCATTCTGGAAATTGGCGAAGGGGTCATTCGGGGCGATCTCTACGGTGCTTTGAAAAAGTGCCGCAAGCTTATGAAATATGAAGGCGAGGTGCTGAAAAATGTCACAGTTGCAGAGTAGCCAGGCGTACAAGTCTTCTCAAAAGCTTGGCGCGAATGCCCGCCAGACTGAATCCCGAGCCCTTCTGGAAGCGGCGCGCCGACTTGCCGAAGTGCCGGTCGATGGCGAAAAAAATGAAGAGTACCGGTCGTCCCTGCGGCTGAACTGGCGTTTGTGGACGATCATCCAGTCGGATATCGCCTCCGATGAAAACCCGCTGCCCTCGGAGATCAAGGCGAATATCATGAGCCTCAGCATCTTCATCGACAAACATACGGTCGGCGCGCTGGCCGAGCCGGATACGCGGAAGCTGGGCGTGCTGATCGACATCAACCGCAATATCGCCAGTGGCCTGATGACAAACCAGGAAGCGGGTCAGGCCGCTGTTCCCCCGGCGGGCTCGTCGTCGGGTACGGAAAACATCGTCGCCTGACGCATTCTTGCGCGGTTCTGATTCAACGCGAATTGCTTCGCGATGGGCTGTCGCCCGGCAGGCGGTCGCTGACGCGGCTGGCAAGTTCCTCCCAGTCGCCGCGCCGGTGTTGCCGGTACAGCGTCATGCTTGGATACCACGGACTGTCGCCGCGGTTCCGCAGGTATCGCCAGTCGGCGGCTTTCCCGAGCAACACCCAGACAGGTTTTCCAAGGGCGCCGGCCAGATGCGCGGTCGCTGTATCCACCGTAATGACGAGGTCCAGGGCGCAAAGGGCGGCGGCCGTATCCAAAAAACCGGCAATATGCCGGGACCAGTCCGTTACCCCATGCTGTTCGAGCCGCACGGTGTCGCCGTGTACGGCATCCATTTGCAGGCTGTAAAGGTTCAAATCACGGCGTTTCAGAACCGGGGTTAACGCCTCCAGCGGGCAGGACCGCATATTATCATCCTGCCGCAACGGATTGCCGAACCAAACCAGGCCGATATTCGGTCTGGCCGGATCCCTCAGGCGGCTGCGCCATTGGGCGATCTTTTCAGGCGTTGCTGCGAGATAGGGGATTTTGGCGGGGATTGTATCCTGATCCGTATTGAAATGCAGGGGCAGGCTCATCAGCGCCACATGCGAATCGACATGCGGCAACGGATCGCCGCGGGCGACGAGTGTGTGGCGCCCGTCAAGAGACCGCATCAGATCGACCAGCGGGCGCTGGCATTCGAACACGATACTGCCGGCGCCCGAGCGGTCGGAGAGCAGGGGCAGATACCGGCAGAACTGCAGCGTATCGCCGAATCCCTGTTCCGCATGCACCAGCAATGCGCCGCCATCCAGCGGTTCACCGGTCCATTGTCGTGACGCTAAATCGCGGCGGGGAAAATCGCGGCATTGCAGGCGCTGCTCGTAATTACGCCAGCCGTTCCGGAAATCGCCGCGCCATAACTGCACGATTCCGAGGCCTTTCAGTAGTTCCAGGTTTTCCGGCGCCAGCGCCAGCGCCCGTTGGTAGGACGCGAGGGCGTTTTCCGGCTGGTCCAGGTTTTGCCAGGCAAGCGCCATGCTGCCGTGGACACGAAAATCATCCGGCGCGGAAGCCAGCGCGGCGTTGTAGTGTTTCATGGCGGATTCTGGCTGCTCCGCCTGCCGCAATGCATTGGCCAGGTTCAGATGCGCGTCGGCCCAGCCAGGGCGCAGTGCGAGGGCGCGCCGGAACTGCGTTTCCGCTGCGGGAAACCGGCCGGTTCCCGCCAGTACAACGCCCAGATTGTTGATCGTTTCGGGGTCGTCGGGTCTGAGCCGCACCGCGGTTTCGAGGGCCGCCAGCGCGCCCGGCTCGTCGTTGCTGTCCAGCAGGGCCAGTCCGAGGTTGTTATGCGCCGACGCCAGCTTTGGCGAAATGGCGACGGCTCGGCGCGCATGGCGGACGGCGTCACCGAACCGGCGGCATTCGCGCAGGGTCGCCGACAGGGCGTTATGGCATTCCGCCCAGTCCTTGCGGGCCGGTTCGCAGCTCAGGGCGTATTGGAACTGTTCGGCGGCGTCCCGATACCGCCCGGCGCGATACAGGGCGACGCCGAAGGCATAGCGCGCCAGGGCGTCCTCGGGCGCCAGGGTGATATACTGTTCCCAGGCGTGGACCGCCTGCGCATTTCGGCCGGATTTTTCCAGGGCTTCGGCGAAGCTGCGGCTGAAGGCGACATTGGTCGGCGCCAGGGTTACCGCACGCATGAAATAACCGATGGCGGCGTCGTCATTCCGGGCCCGGGCCCGGACATGCCCCAGTATGTGGAATGCCGTGGCGTTTTCGGGATCGTTGGCGATGACGGCTTCGCAAATGGCTGCGGCGGCGGGAAAGCGGCCATCGTTCACGTGGCGGGCGGCAAGCCGCAGCAATTCGCCCGGCGTGCCCACAACCGGCTCGCCGTCGCCGTGCTCAGGCTCCGTGGCCACCGATGATTCCCTTCCGGGGCATGTGTTCAGGTTCCGGCATGGCGGCGATTCGACGGACTGAACGGTGCGCTGTCAATGGCGCAGATACCGGCGGGCTACAGGAAATTGACCAGTGACAGGTTCTGCACGCGCGAAATCGTGGCGAATGAGGCTTCCAGCGTGACCTGCTCGATATTCAGCCGCGTAATGGCTTCCGCTGTATCGACCTGTTCGATATCGATGATCGTCCGTTCCGCGAACGCGGCGAAGTTTTCGTGCTTCTTGTCGACATCCCGCAGCAGGACGCGGTTCAGTTCCACGCCGGCGAACAACTGGTTCAGCGTGGCTTCACCGACCGGCGGGGTGTCGATCGCCACGGTCAGCAGCTCGATGGCGTCCGAAATAACGGCGACTTCCGCAGCGCTGGGTGGCGACGAAAATGTGATTTCGGAGATGGCGTCAAAGGCGCGAATGACCCGCTCGATGGCGGGATTATTCGCCTTCACGCCGTAATCGACGACAAAATCCTCGTCGATGCGCGCCTGCTGGGTGACGTTGTCGCCGCCATACCAGTCGGTATCGGCGGCGGCGGGAAAGGGTGGCACGGCTGGCGGTGTATAGGTCCCGTTGTTCAGGTCGACGGGTTTGTTCTGAATATTGCCGCCGGAGAACAGGAACCGGCTTTCATCCTTCACATTCAGCAGATCGACGATCTGGTCCAGCAGGCCCTGCGCCAGGGCGGGCAGGCCGATGACATTCGCGGTTTCGCCATTCCGGGCGCTCGCCAGGGTCGTCCGGAAGTCATGGGCTATGCGCTCCACACCTTCCAGGCTGAAACGCATCAGCTCGAGCCGCCGATCGGTTGCCTCGATGTTGGAGCGGAACTGCTCGACCCGCGAAAACTCGTTCTTCACGCTGATGAGCCGTCCGGCCTCCCGGCCGAGCCCGGCGAAATCCTGCGATTTCAGCCCGCTGCCCACCTGGGTCTGGGCGTCAAACAGGCGTTCCTGCGTGTTCAGGGTTGTGAATACCGAAAACCGGTTCTGGGCGATGGTTGCGATTCGGGACATGGCGCCGCCTCCTAACGGACCGAAGCGATCAGGGCATCGAGCATTTCCGACGCCGCGGTGAGAACCCGCGCCGATGCGCTGAAGGCGTTCTGGAGAATGACGAGTTCGGCGAGTTCTTCGTCGACGTTGACGCCGGCGTCATTGGTTTGCCGGAAGATCAGGGTTTCCAGAAAGACTTCGTTGAACTGCTGGTCGGAACGTGCATCCGACGCGAGCGAGGATTGCAGATCCACGATCTTGGCCGCGAAACTGATTATGGTGGTCGTACCGGTGCTGATTCCGCCGGACCCGGGAAAATTGATTCCTGTGCCGAACAGGCCGGCCAGTGCGTTGGCAATCGCGCCGTCGCCGACGGAGGTGCCCGTGTCGCCGACGGCGGCGGTCAGGTCGAGCTGGCCCCGCGACAACAGGTCGGGATTGCTGGCGACGGCGCTGTTTACCGCAATCGCGGCGGCCGTGCCGGTATCGTCCGGGATCACGTTGAGCGTTGTCAGCAATGTGCCTGAATCGCCGATGATGAAATTATCGCCGCCTGCATCGGTGATCGTCAGCCGCCGCTCGCCGGAATCGTCCGTGACGGTTGCCGTTATGCCGGCGGCGGTCAGTGCCGCGGTGCCGTTAATCGTTGCGGCAATGTCTTCGAGTGACTCGCCGGCGGCATAGTTGACAGCCGTTCCGGCCGTTCCGTCGAAGCGGAATGTCAGCGTTCCGGCCAATCCGAGGGCCGCCGTACTGCTGGCCTGCCGGGCCGTTGCATAGGAATCGTAATCCGTACCGTTGGCGCCGGTCGTCAGGAAGTCATTGAGGCCGAAAAAGTGCGAAAAATTACGGGTCAGGGATCCGGCGACCGTTACTTCGCCGGTGCTCGCGCCGATGGATATTCCCTGATTGGCTGCCTGCGCCTGAATGACGAACTGGCCGCTGGCGTTGATGGAGGCGGGTGTCCCGGTCAGCCCGGCGTTAATCGCGTTGACGACGTCGCCGACAGTCGCGGTTGCGCCAAGCCCCGCAAGATTGATATCCGTAAATTCCACGATGTCGCCCGTCGCCTGATCCAGAACCGCGATACGGACCGTGCCGGTTCCGGAAAAGGCATCCGTCGCCGCCATTGTATGCGTGCCCGTAAGTGTCGCGGGCGGCGGAAACGCTGTGCCCTGGTTGTGGATCGAGTTGATCTGCGCCGCCAGTACCGAGGTCAGCCGGTCCAGCTCTTTCTGCAGGTTCGGCAGGATATTGTCGCGAATATCGATCAGGCCCTTGATCTCACCCTGGGTAATCTGCGTCGTGATGTCATTGGCGCCGGTGACGCGGTCGGGCGCGCCCACATAAATACCGTCGATGCCGCCGGGGTAATTGGCGTCGCCAGGCTGCACAAAGGCGGTGCCGGCATCTGTCTGGGCCGCGGACGTATGGGTCAGTGTGAACAGTGTGCCTTCGCTCAGGATCGTCCGCCCGCCGCCGGTAAAGATACTGACCTTGCCGTTGCCGCCTTCGAAGGTCCGGATATCCAGTAATTCGGCAATCTTGCCGATGGCCACGTCGCGCTGGTCGCGCAATTCGCCATCCGGCTCGCTGGTCGCGACCGCCTGTGCGATTTTCGCATTGAGGTTATCCACGAATTCAAGCTGCTGGTTGACGGTATTGACCGCCGCTGTAATTGACTGGTCGGCTTCGGCGCGCAGGGTCTGTATTCCTGTCGCCAGCTGCGTAAACTGCGACATCAGCCTGCGGGCCTCATTGACGGCGGTAAAGCGCGCGGCGTCCGATTCCGGCGCGAGCGCAAGCGACTCGAAATTGTTGCTCATTCTGGTCAGGCCGGAGGCAAAGGTATCGTTGCTGTCCGGCGTGCCCAGGAAACCCTGAATTTGTGTCAGGAACTGTTCCCGGGCGCTGATCGCCGCCAGTTTGCCGCCCTGGTCGCGAACCTGGTTGATCAGGAACTGGTTTACCGTGCGGGTAATGTCGACGGTATCGACGCCGGCGCCCAGCCCGTCGAGCCGCCGCGGCGACAGTTCAACCTGTTTGCGGCTGAATCCCTCCGTATTGGCGTTGGCGATATTGTTGGCATTGACCTGCAGGGCCAACTGGCTCGACTGGATGCCGGTGAGGGCTGTCTGAAGGGCGAGGGTAATCGACATGGCAGAGGTATCCGGTTTTCGGGGTGCCTAGAGACTCCGGTTCAGCGACGCCGGGCGCGGGGGAATTCCGTTCTTGGAATAGCCGCCGGGGGCGGAGCCGGTTTTCGTGTAGCCGGTTGCCGCCGGGCCGGTCTTGATGACCGCATCGGCGATGACCTGCACGAGTTTCGCGTTCATATCCAGTGCGGCGCGGACGGCATTTGCATTTTCCATGGCCACCTTCTGGAATTTCACGGCAACCTGCTCAAGTTCGGCGCGGGTATCGGGCTCGATGTCCGCAAATGTGCCCGGCTCGGCGGCGGCCTGCTTTATGTGCGCCGCGTAAATCCCGGACAGGGATTCTTTCTGTTCCTGTAACGGGGCGATTTCCGGAACCCTGCCGGATTTCAATAGCTCGATTTCCCGCGTCATCACATGAATGAGCGATTCCGATACGTTGATAAGTTCATGGGCACGAATATTGGGGTTCATTGCGACGGCTCCTGTCGTTGCGTCCCTGATTGCGCTTTTTCCTGCATCTGGAGGATTGCTTTCTGCACCGTGTCGGCAATGCCGATGCCGCCGGATTTTGCAATCGCGGTGCCGTATTCCTGCATCAGCAGGGAGCGGAATACCTTTTCGCCCTGCCCGCCGTTAAACATGCCGTCTGTGCGGATGCCGGCGAACATGTGCTCGATATACTGACCGATGAAGAATGCCTCGAAGGATTCCGCCGCCTCCCGGGCCTTGTCAGGGTTCGAGGTCCCCCTGATCGTCGGCGCCTGCGCGGAATGCGCGGTCTGCCGGCTCAGGTCGAGTGCCGCTGCGGGATCCATCAAAGCACCTGGATGTCGGCGTTGAGGGCGCCCGCAGCCTTGATGGCCTGCAGGATCGTGATCATGTCACGGGGGCCGATGCCCAGGGCGTTCAGGCTGTTGACGAGTTCCTGCAGACTGACGCCGGTGTTCAGGACGGTCAGCTTGCGGTCTTCGCCCTCATCGATAGTGATTTCCGTGCGCGGGACCACTTCCGTGGTGCCCGTATTCGAAAACGGCAGCGGTTGCGACACCTGGGGTGTTTCCGTGACCCGGATCGTCAGCGCGCCCTGGGCAATGGCAACCGGATTGATACGGACGTTTTCGCCCATCACGATCGTGCCGGACTGTTCGTCGATGACCACTTTCGCAATCTGGTCCGTCTCCACCCGAAGCTGCTCGATATCCGTAATCAGTTCGATGATTTCGCCTTTGTAGCTGTCAGGCGTTTTCATAACGACCGTCGCCGGGT
Source organism: Alphaproteobacteria bacterium (assembly GCA_040905865.1). Classification (NCBI taxonomy): domain Bacteria; kingdom Pseudomonadati; phylum Pseudomonadota; class Alphaproteobacteria; species Alphaproteobacteria bacterium. Next base: position 74,325 of record JBBDQU010000074.1, on the reverse strand, counting down.
CGCTGGCCTGGGCCGTTGGCAAACCCACGAAAGCGTTGATTGCCCTTGCAATGCGGCGGGCGGTCGTGAAATCCGGGTTGCGCAGGGCAAGCTTGATCTGTGTCCTGTTTGCCAGTTGAAAGGGAATTTCGCGCTCGATAATGGCGCCGTTGGCGATCCTGCCGCTTGTCGGTACGCCCTTGACCACGACTTCTGCGGCGCCGCCTGCGGCGAAGCCGCCAACGGCAATCGTTCCCTGCGCGACGGCGTAGATTTCGCCATCGGCGCCGACCAGCGGCGTAACCAGCAGGGTGCCGCCCAGCAGATTGTCCGCGTCGCCAAGGGCGGAAACCGTAACGTCGATATTCGAGCCCTGATGGGTGAACGGCGGCAGGGTGGCGGTAACCATGACGGCAGCGACGTTATCGGTTGTAAGAGCATCGTCGCGGGCGTTGACGCCAAGCCGCTCCAGCATGCCGATCAGGCTTTCGCGGGTGAAGATGGCGCTGCCCAGGCTGTCGCCCGTGCCGTTCAGCCCGACCACCAGCCCGTACCCGACAAGCTGGTTGGAGCGCACGCCTTCGAAATAGACGATGTCCTTGATCCGCGACTGTCCCACAGCCGGAGCATGAATGAACAAGGCCAGCAACGTGAGGATTGCCGGAATCAGCCGACGCCGCCGTGAAAAAGGGGCGGGTCGCTGCGCCATCTCGGGTCTGTATGTCATTGCCATCGCCGGTCACGTATTTCCTGAAATTCCCTGAGTCCGTAGCGAAAGTCATGCCATGACGGGGATAAAGTCAAAGCATTGAAATACAATGAGAAAAATTAGTTTCAGGAGGGGCTGCGGCCATTCGAAACGCGGTCCCGGCAAGCGGTGCCGGTATGACCGGCAAAGTTTTCCATCCGCATCGCCATTTGTGCTTCGGCGGGCGTTGCCGGGCCCGTTTGGAATATATTTCCGTTCTGACCCGAAAAAAGCTAGGCTAAGCGTATGAAAATCGATTCAACAGGATCTGTACGGTCGTCCGCGCGCGGATCGAAAAGCAAGGCTGGCCAGTCTGTAAAAGGAAGCGGTTTTACCGACCATCTATCGCCGCAGGCGGATTCGCCCGGTGCCGTTGGGTCTGCCGCCCCGACACAAAGCGTCGGCGCCCTGGTGGCGATCCAGGGCGTGCCGGATTCCACTGAAGGCCCGGCCAACGCCCGCGCCCGCCAATGGGGCAACGATGCGCTGGACCAGTTGGAGCAGATACGGCTGGACCTGCTCATGGGGGCAATTCCCATGGACCGGCTGACCAATCTGGCGCAAATGGTCGCGCGACGACGCAAGGACGCCACGGATCCCTACCTGAACAGCCTCCTGGACGACGTCGAACTGCGTGTCCGCGTTGAAATGGCGAAATACGAACCGCGCCGCAACGCGGCCCGGCTGTAGGATCGGAAAAAAAGACAGCGTTATTTCCGGGGCTTGCAGGATCGTCGCGCGCGAATATATAGTGCGCGCCGGTTTTGTGAACTTAATAGTGGAGCGACGCATGCACCCAACGCTTCCGCCTGATTATCGACCGTCGGAAGACGAAGAGTTTATGAATCCTGCGCAGCACGAGTATTTTCGCCAGAAACTCTTGCAGTGGCGCAGGCAGCTTTTGAAGGATACGGGCGAAACCAGAAACAGCCTCAAGGAAGAAAACCTCGCTGAACCGGACCTCGCAGACAGGGCAACGCTTGAAACGGACCGCTCCCTGGAATTGCGGACAAGAGATCGTCAAAGAAAACTGATCAACAAGATCGATTCTGCGCTACGGCGTATTGAAGACGGGACATACGGTTATTGCGAGGAAACCCAGAATCCCATTTCCCTGCGTCGGCTCGAAGCACGACCCATCGCGACCCTGACCATCGAAGCGCAGGAAATGCATGAACGGATGGAGCGGACACATCGCGACGATTGAGCGACGCTGCAACAATCGGATGCGTCATACGATCCGGCATGAAAAATACAGGCCAGCCGCCATGCTGGCCTGTATCGTTTTACGCGCGGCCAAAAAGGGCGTCAGGCTTTTCCCTTGATCTCCGCCATGGCCTGGCTGAAGCCGATCTGAAGCACCTCTACTTCGCTTTTGTAGGCCAGCAACAGCGCGCCGGCTTCCTTCCACTGCCGGGCCTGTTCCGCGCTGCTGCACAGCATGGCGCATGTCTTGCCGTATTTCCGGGCCGCTGCCAGAACAAGGTCGCGCTTTTCATCCAGAATCCGACCCATATCCGGTGTCCCGAAAACGCCGAGATCCTGCGCCAGATCGGTCGGCCCCAGCGTCAATGCGTCGATCCCGTCCATGGAGGCGATATCGTCGAGATGGTCAAATGCGCCGTCGGATTCGAGCATGACGGTGACAAAGACCTGCTTGTTGGCGAAGGCGAGACGGTCCATGACCGGAACCCCGATTTCGTACTCCGTGGCCGCGGTGTTCCCCGCCATGCCCCGTGAACCCATTGGTGTGTAGCGTGATGCCGCGACGATCTCGGCCGCCTGTTCCGCGGTGTCCACCTGCGGGCAGTGCAGGTTCCATACACCGGCGTCGAGCAGACGGGTAATCCACTCGCGATTGGCTTTCGGCGGTCGGACGGCGATTGGAAAGTCAATGGCGCGCGCCATGAGCGCCATGTTGGCAATGGTTTCAATCGACGGCGTGGCATGTTCCATGTCGATTCGTGCGAAGTCGAGGCCGGCCGCTTTCAGCAGCGGCAGAATTGCCGGGTTGCGGATCATATTGACCCAGGTGCCGATCTGTACTTCGCCGCGTTCGACGCCGGCCCGCATCGGATTGATGTGCATTGGTCCTGTCTTCCCTGTAACGGTTGCCATGTCGGCAGAAACGCCGATCGGCCGTCAGCATACCGATACTGTCCCGCGCAGCGCAATTCGCACCGCCCGGAATGCGTGACGGTCATGGTGTGCTTCAGAACGGGAAGATAATGTCGATCAACTGGTTGCCGTAGCGCGGCTGCTGGAGGTCGGACAACTGTCCACGGCCGCCATAGGATACGCGAAGTTCGGCAATCTGTTCATGCGGAATCTGGTTTTGATTGGTGATGTCCTGTGGCCGGATCACGCCGGTAACCTGGATTTCACGCACTTCGTAATTGACGCGGATTTCCTGCCTGCCATGCAGCACAAGGTTGCCATTGGGCAGTACCTGGCTGACGACCGCCGCGACCCGTAGTGTAATCTCTTCCTCGCGTGCGATGGATCCGTTGCCATTATTCGTTGTGTTGCTGTTGATGTTCAGCAGGTTGGCCGGATCGACGGCCTGTGGCAGCAGCCGGTTCAACGCGGCCTGATAGCCCAGCAACGCGCCGGCGCCGGCGTCTTCCGCCGCGGCTCGGGACCGTTCCGTTTCGTTTTCGAGATCCGCCTGATCGTCGACCGCGATCACCACGGTCACGATATCGCCGACCTGGCTGGCGCGGAGATCCTTGAAGAACGCCCGCGATCCCGTGCGCCAGAGCGAGTTCGGATTGTGGTGCGCCAGGACGGGGGCCGGCATGGGCATGGTGATCGGCCTGTAGCCCTGCGTCTGCGTCGGGTTCTGGATACTTGATATTTTCGGCTCCTCACCGACTGCGGCAAGCCGGGAGAGGGCATTGCATCCCGACAATGTCATGACAGTGACGACGAGACAGGTGAGCCGGATCGTGCCGGTTTTGATTGACGGGGTCATTTCAGATCCTGCCGCGCTGAGGTGCTGTGAACGGTTGTGACTTCGACGCGCTTGTCCCCGACGACGACGGCGCTGATAATCTTTCCGCTATTGATATTCTGAACCCGGACAACATCGCCGCTCGCGCCATTCTGAAGCGCCTTTCCCATGGCGGTCAGTTGCATCGTCGGCGTCGTGAGCGCAATGGTGACCGGTTTGCCGCGGACAACAAGGACAGGAGCCTGCACCTCGCTTTCCCTGACGGCGCGGTCGGCCGTGATCGGCCGGCGCGGGCTGAGGCCCACGAGCGATTCAACGTCGGTTATGGTTTGCGTGTCGATATTCGCGACCCGGACGGTTTTCCATTCGATATCCCGGTCGTGAATGATCTCGTCGCGGTTCATGCGACGCGACAGGATCGGTATATCGACGACCGGGTAGGCGTAGCCGGTAATTGAGGTCCGCACTGCGCCCGGACGGTCATCCGGGGCGATGATCCGGGCCGAGAAGCGCTTGTTGTGGGAATCGTAAGAGATAGACTGGACCTCGACGCGGGCAGGCATGCTGAACGGCAAAAACAGCCGCATCGTCCGGTTGTCCAGTTCGACTTCGATTTCGCCCAGGTCGTCGTGTTTCCGGCGCAGGGCTTCGGTGACCGTCGTGTGGATCTGGTCGGGTTCGATGACCTGACTGCGCCGTTCCACGATTGCCTTGTCCAGCCGGCTGGATGGCCGCCAGGATATCCTGTAGGCGCGGGCGACCCGGTACAGCCAGTCCGCTTCCAGGATAAGGGTCTGGCCGGCGCGGGGGGCATTGGCGATGACTCTTTCGGCCAGTTCGCCCGCACCGTCGAACACGTCGCCGAGTTTGACGGTATCGCTGTCGACCACCACATGGGAGCGAAGGTAGGTACGGGGCGCCGCCTGGACGCTGGCTGCCAGAAAAACAACAACAGCTGTCAGCGACACGAATATATGTATTGCCTTCATGCTGTTCCTCCCGCGTTAACGCAGATTGCTGAGAACGGCCATCATCTGATCCGATGTCTCGATGACCTTGGAATTCATTTCATAGGCGCGCTGGGCGGTAATCAGGTTGGAGATTTCCTCGACAACGTTGACATTCGAGGTTTCCAGAAAGCCCTGCTGAATCGTACCGATGCCTGTCGACCCCGGCGTTCCGGTCGTCGGCGTCCCGGATGCGGGCGTCTCGAGAAACAGATTGTCGCCGATCGCCAGCAGGCCCGCCTCGTTGGAGAAAATCGCGAGGTCCAGCTGCCCGACATTGGCCGGCGCGACCTGACCGTCCTGTTGCGCCAGGACCTGTCCGCTGGCGTTAACGGAAACGTCGACGGCATCGGTCGGGATCGTGATGGCGGGTTCGACAATAAAGCCGTCCGCGGTGACCAGTTCGCCATTGGCGCTCAACTGGAAGGAACCGGCGCGGGAGTACGCGATGTCGCCGTTCGGCAATTGCACCTGAAAGTAACCGTTGCCGTTGATGGCCAGATCGAAAGTGTTCTCTGTCAGCGTGAGATTGCCCTGTTCGGTAATCCGGTAGACCGCCGCGGTCTTGACCCCGAGTCCGATCTGGACCCCGGCGGGAACGATGGTGCCGGTGTCGGAGGATTCCGAACCGACGCGCCGCAGGTTCTGATACAGGAGATCCTGGAATTCCGCCCGCCGCCTCGTGTAGGCGGTCGTGTTCATATTGGCGATATTGTGGGAAATGACCTCAACGTTGAGCTGCTGCGCGAGCATGCCCGTTGCGCCAATACTTAATGATCTCATAATGTTATACCTTTAATTCTGCCGCAGGCTCGTCAGTTTTCCGACCGACCGCATGAATTGGTCATGTTCGTCTTTGATGAGCTTCGCGGTTGATTCATAGGATCGGTGAATGTCGATCATGCGCGTCATTTCGATGATGGCCTGCACGTTGGACTGTTCCAGCGCCCCCTGTACTATCCGGCTTTTGACGGCATCCTGGGGTTGCTGCCCCTCGGCGCTGAACAGGCCGTTGCCTTCGCGTTTCAGTTCTGATTCCTTTTCAAACTCGTACAGGCCGATACGACCGATCGTGGCGGCGTTACTGCTGACGGTTCCGTCATCCGAAATGGTCAGGCTTCCGGCATCCGGCGGCACGATAATCGGGGCGCCGGCACTGGACAGCACGAGATCGCCCAGCCCGTCTACAATTCGGCCCTGCCCATCCAGCTGGAACCGGCCGTGCCGGGTGTAACGGACGCCTTCCGCCGTCTCGATCGAGAAATAGGCCTGTCCGGATATTGCCAGGTCGAGGTCGTTGCCGGTTGTCGATACCGGGCCGGCCGACAGATCCCGCGCCGTGCCGATATCCTGCACGAACGAGAGCGCCTCGCCCCTGGCGGGTTCCGTGATGTGTTCGCGAAAGATCATTTTTTCCGCTTTGAATGCGGGTGTATTCATGTTGGCGATGTTATGCGCGACGAGGCTCATTTCGCGCCGCAATGCCAATTGCCGGGAGAGTGCGATATAACCTGCGTTTTCCATTCGGACACCGTTTCTTCGTTGCCTGTGGTCTGCCCGTCAGGAATGCACAGGGTGTGCCATCCCGAAAAATGTGCAGAAACATATAGATGCTGGTCTGGAGCCATGGTCGGCCATGCCGCTCCGGGCGTTTCCCGGAAGGCTTTGCCCGGCACTTCTTGCCGTGATGCGGCGCCCGCTTCCGGATTTGTTCGTTGAATTTTAAGATTCGAATATTATTCTGTTTTCATTAATATATGGTCGAAGTGCAAAGTATGTACGATGTATTGGCAAAATAACCGCCAACTGAAAATCGGGAAATTATGAGCAACGAAGAAGCAGATGACGGCTCTGGCGACGAAATAGCCGATGGCGAAGAAGGATCCGGCAAGTCGGGTCTTGGCGGCAAGAAACTCATATTGTTTATTGTGCTGCCGTTATTGCTGCTCGTTGGCGGCGGCGCCGGCGTGTATTTCAGCGGCATGCTGGATTCTGTCCTTGGTGTGGAACAGGCAGCCGGAGAAAATCCGCCGGCGGAAGAAGCCGCTGCTGAAATGCCCAGCCATTATGTCGACCTGGACGAAATGCTGGTGACCCTTGCCGGCAAGGGCCGAAAACAGAGCTTTCTGAAGATGCGGATCAGCCTGGAACTCGCCGGCCCGGAAGACGAAGTCAGGGTCGCCGCGGTCATGCCGCGCATCATCGATAACTTTCAGGTTTTCCTGCGCGAATTGCGGGTTGAGGAACTTCAGGGATCGCAGGGGGTCTATCGGGTAAAGGAGGAGTTGCTGGCGCGGGTCAACACGGCGACGCATCCCGCAAAAGTAAAGGACGTGCTGTTTCGCGAAATTCTGGTACAGTAATTGCACATTCCCAGTCGTACGCATTTGACCATCAGGACGCATGACAATGGCTGACGATGAAGAAGAAGTCGATGACGACGCCGTAGCCGCGGAAGGCGCGGCAATGGCTGAAGAAGGGGAAGACGGCGACAATTCCGCCGTGGCGGATGAATGGGCCGCGATGGCCGATGACGCCGATGACGGGGCATCCGCTCGCGTTCTGAACCAGGACGAAATCGACAGTCTGCTCGGCTTCCAGGAAGGCGGCGATGGCGGCGGCGAGCGGTCGGGTATTGAAGCGATCATCGACAGCGGCATGGTGTCGTATGAGCGCCTGCCGATGCTGGAAGTGGTATACGACCGGCTTGTGCGCATGATGACGACGTCACTGCGCAATTTTACGTCCGACAACGTCGAGGTCAGCCTCGACAATATCACGTCGATCCGTTTCGGCGATTACCTGAATTCCATTCCCCTGCCGGCGATGCTTTCGGTTTTCAAGGCGGAGGAATGGGATAATTTCGGTCTCATCACCGTCGACAGTTCGCTGATCTACTCGATTGTCGACGTCCTGCTCGGCGGCCGCCGAGGAACGGCGGCGATGCGCATCGAAGGGCGGCCGTATACGACCATCGAACGCGGTCTGGTCGAGCGCATGGTCAATGTTGTCCTGGCGGATCTGTCGGCCGCCTTTGACCCGTTGAGTTCGGTCACTTTCCGGTTCGACCGCCTCGAAACCAACCCGCGCTTCGCCACGATCGCGCGGCCGGCGAATGCCGCAATTCTGGCCCGGTTGCGGATCGACATGGAAGATCGCGGCGGGCGACTGGAACTGATGCTGCCCTATGCGACGCTGGAGCCGGTGCGCGAATTGCTGCTGCAGATGTTCATGGGCGAAAAATTCGGCCGTGATTCGATCTGGGAAAATCACCTGGCGACGGAATTGTGGTTCACCGATGTGCTGGTCGAGGCCGTGCTGGACGAAATTTACCTGCCGCTCAACGAAGTCATGCACTGGAAAGTCGGAACACAGATTCAATTACAGGCGAAACCTGACAGCGAAGTTGTGCTACGATGCGGCGCGGTTCCGCTGTTCAAGGCGTCGATGGGGCGAAAAAGCGGCCATGTCGCGGTGCGGGTCAATGAGCGCTTGATGGAGTAACGGTTATTTTTCTCGGTCAAATGGGTCTTATTGTCGACGTGTTGGGCGCTGTGCTGATGGCGGCGGTGATTTTCTATGTCATTCGTCTGAACGCCAACCTGAAGACGTTGAAGGCGGGCAAGGCGGAACTTGAAGCGCTGATTGCCGCGTTCACGGAGTCAACCAACCGGGCCGAGGCGAGCGTGCTGCGATTGAAGAGCAGCGCGACGGAAACCGCGACGGCGTTGCAGGCAAATGTGACCAAGGCCCAGGAACTGCGCGACGACCTGTCATTCATGACGGACCGGGCCGATGAACTGGCCACTCGTCTGGAAGGCGCGATTGCCGCCGCCCGGGGCGTATCGCCCGCGACCGGCGCGACGACTGCGTCGCAGTCCCGCACGCAACAGCCGCCAAAGGCCGATGAGTCGCAGGATGAGCGCGGCAAGTCGAAAGCCGAACTTCTGCGGGCCCTGCAGGGGATGAGGTAGTATTATGTTCGGTATCCGGCTGGTGCCCGTAACGATTTTCGTGGCCACACTGATGCTGACGGTAAAGCTCGGCAATATCTGGTCGGCTGTCAGCGATGACAGTCGCGCCATTGAAGTCGGTTCCGTTGCGGCCCAGGAAAAGCCGGCGGTTGCGGAAATGCAAACGGCGTCTGATGAAACGGAAAAGGCGCAGGCGGAAGCCGTCGGCGGGGACAGCGAAGCGCCGCAGGAAATCCAGGACGTTTCAAAAATGAGCCATTCCGAAATACGCCTGTTGCAGGAACTGGCGGAACGGCGGGAACTGCTCGACAGGCGCGAACGGGAACTCGATCAGCGCAGCGTGCTCCTGAAGGCGGCGGAACAGCGGATTGTCGAAAAGCAGGAAGAATTCAAGAAGATCCGCATCGAAATAAAAGGCCTGCTCGATATCAAGGAAAAAGAGGAATTGGAACGGTTGAACCGCCTGGTCGGCATCTACTCCAACATGAAGCCGAAGGACGCGGCGACAATATTCAATGAACTCGACATGGTTGTATTGCTGGATGTCATGAAGTCGATGAGCGCCCGTAAGGTGGCGCCGATCATCGCGGCCATGGACGCCGAACGCGCCCGCAAGCTGACGCAACAACTGGCGGAGCACCGGCTCGTACCGGCTGTCCCCAATTGAACCTGACCTGTCTTGTTGAAGATATGGCACGGGTAGGTTGTCGCGCCGGTTTGGCAAAGATTTCTCCAGACAGCAAAATTTTTCAATTTTAACCCCGAATTAACGCAATCGGGTTTGAATTGACCCCAAATTTGAGGTGCGGGATTGCCGTGCTGATTGCCCTATACAAGGAGGCATGCATGGCCGTTGACAAGAACATGCCCGTTCTCATCGTCGACGATTACAAGACGATGTTGCGGATTATCCGGAATTTGCTGAAGCAGTTGGGCTTCTTGAATGTCGACGAAGCAACGGATGGCGGCGAAGCGTTGACAAAGATGCGCGGCGCGAATTTCGGCCTTGTGATTTCAGACTGGAACATGGAACCGATGACCGGTCTCCAGCTGCTGAAGGAGGTGCGCGCCGACGAAGTTCTGAAATCGACTCCCTTTGTCATGATCACGGCGGAGAGCAATACGGAAAACGTTATTGCCGCAAAGCAGGCCGGCGTGAACACTTACATCGTCAAGCCGTTCAACGCGGCGACGCTCAAGACTAAATTAGCCAGCGTCATCGGCCACTTCTGAGCAGGATCCGTTCATGATCTGATCTGGCGGAACTATCGGCACAGAACAAGGCTGCCGCGGGAAGGGTTGAGCCAGCCTGCTGAATGGCCCGCAAATAGAGGGTGGCGGAAATAGTCAGGATGACATAGATAGTATATTGGCGCGTTTTGATTTGATGATTTAAAGCCAGATATTTATTATGGACGCTTTCGAACCCAGCAAGCCAGGGCCGGTACAAGACACCGGCCCTATCTTGTTTCTGGGCCTGTTTCTGTTGCTGCTTGCCTTCTTTATTCTTCTCAATGCCCTGGCGACCCGCGAGGAGATCCGGACCCGCGCGGTCATCAATTCCCTGATCCTGACCTTTCAGGCGCCGGAGCAGGAAACGCCGTCGAAGGAGGTGTTTATCTCCGCGCTGGCGCCGGTTCCGGAACCGGAAGACCTCGTCGATGAATTCGAACGGCTCTGGGTCGCCTCCATACCGTTGCTGAAGGTGACACGTCTGTCGCAGGGGCGAACGATGGAGGTCAACATGCCGACAAACGAATTTTTCGTCGGACCCGGCGCCGGTCTTCGGGCTGACAGGGTGACGCTCTTCGTCAACACGGCCAGGGCGCTGGCGTTCAAGTCGGACGGCTTTGTCAATGAACTGGAATTCGTGTTCGGCGTCGAGAAGGGGCTGCGAAGGAGCGGCGAGTCCGTGCAGGTTGTGCGCGCCGCGGCAATCGCGCGCGAACTGATTGCGAACGGGGCGCCGCCCGACACGGTGACCGTGGGAACGCAATGGGGCGAAGCGCGGCAGATTCGCATGCGCTTCCATGTCCGGGACGAAAGCAAGGCGTATGTCGATTTTGGAGAATATGCGACCCAGGGGACTTCCCCATGAACGAATTCGAACCGGAACATGCCAAGGCGCCGATATGGCTGGTGACGTTCGGCGACGTCATAGCGTTGTTGCTGACGTTTTTTGTGATGCTGTATGCGACGGCTCGGATACCGTCGGAAGACTGGGACGCGGTCGTCGGGACGCTGTCGCAAAGCCTTCGGTTTTCCCAATCCGGCATGGCGCCGAACCCCCAATCGGACGTATCGATTCCGATCACCCAGTTGCAGCCGGCGCTTTCGACCGAATACCTCTCCGGTATCCTGCGTGAACAGCTCGGCGGGCACGAGACACTGCGCGATACGGTGGTACGTCTCCAGGACAATCGTGTTTCCCTTTCCGTTGCATCGGGTACGATGTTTGCCCCGGGAGATGACGAGCCGTCGGCGGAGGCGAAGGCGTCAATCGTGCAACTGGGCGGCGTTTTTTCGAATATCGTCAATCAACTGGAGATTCGCGGCCACGCGGGCCGTTCAGCCGACGAAGGCGAGGATTTCGAGGAAAACCAGCGGCTCTCCCTGCGCCGCGCGGAAACGGTTGCGCAAATTCTGCACGATACGGGCTACGAGCGTAATATAATCGTTCTCGGCCTGGGCGACTCCCGGTTTGAGCGAATGGATCCGCGGATTGGCGCCGAACAGCGCGAGGCGCTGTCCAGGCGGGTTGATTTTATCGTTCACGGCGTGACGGAAAATTAGTGGCGACGACACGCATATTTGTTCTGGTTTTTCTGACGCTGCTGGCTCTGACACGAACAGGCCAGGCGGCGGATGTACCTGTTCGCGGTTGGGCGCATGCGGAATACGGCCGAATTGTTTTCGACTGGCCCGCACCGGTGAACTATTCCGCCGCAATTGCCGACCGCCAACTGGCTGTCCGCTTCGACCAGCCGATCAGCGGTCGCTTCGACGAGGTTCGGGAATACCTGCAGGACTATATCGGCAATGTCGCGGTTTCCGCGGACGGGCGGGTGGCCCGGTTCGCGCTGACGGGCGATTTCAGTCTGCGCACGTTCAAGAACGGGAACTCGGTTGTCGTTGATCTCCTGCGCAATCCGGATGGGCAGAGCCGCACGGTACCGCCGCTGGGCATCCGTATCGGCGAGCATCCGAACTATACGCGGCTCGTTTTCGACTGGAACAGCGCCGTCACCTATAGCGCCGAACTTAGTGGCCCCAATCTGCTCGTTCGTTTCAACCGCCCGGCACGGCTCGATCTTGACGCGATCCGGCGGGACCTGCCGCCCGGTATCGTAAACCCTGCGGCGCAGGATGCGGGAAATGGCGTCGCTTTCTCCCTGGACGTTCCCGGCAATTCCCGGCTGCGCCATTTCCGGTCCGGCACAAAGGTCGTCGTCGATATTCTGGCCGAACCGGCGGAAAAGCCGTCGCCTGCGGCGCCCGCTGCGGCGGCGGCACCCGTGCGCCGTGCGCAGGCGTCGGCTGTTCCCGCACCGGTGCCTGCCGCGCCGGATGCGCCCGCCGCGCCGGAGAAAGCACCGGCAGCCGAACCGGTTCAGCCCGCACCGACGGCGGCTGTCGGGCCACGGCGGCTGTTGCCGGATAGCCAGGAGAAGGAACATGCGGCCGGACGTGAATCCGGAACGGCAACGGCGGCTGCCGCGCCACATGAAGCCGCTTCGCCTGACCAGTCGCTTCAGGAGCAGGCGCAGGCTTCCGGCGGCGTTGCCGCAGAAACGCCTGCGGTCGCCGCGTCGGAGGCGCCGCAGCAGCACGAAGCCGAAGCAAGGCAGTTGGTGCAGGACGCGTTCGCCGCCGCCAAATCCGACGCGCCGATCGGGGCGTCCGTTGCCGCATCGGTCAGCATGGTATTTGAATGGCCGGAGCCGGTCGGGGCGGCGGTCTTCGCGCGGGCGGGCCATGTCTGGATTGTGTTCGACAGCCGGGCGCCCCTCGACCTGGCGCCCTTGCGCGCCGCCGGCCGCGGATTGATCTCCCGTCTGGAGCAACTCCCCGTCGGCAACGCCAGTGTCCTGCGCATGGTTGCGAACGAAAATCTGAGCCCCTTTGCGCGACGCGACGGTACGAACTGGGTCATCGAATTCCGGGAAGGTCGTATCCGTCCCGAAATACAGATCCCTATCGAGGTTCGAACCGGCGGTAACAATGGGCCGGAACTGTTTTTTCCCGCGATAGAAGCCGGCAATATCTATCAGATTCCCGACCCCGAAGTCGGCGACATGATCATGGTCGCGACTGTCCAGGCGTCGAGCCAGGGCATTGCGGGACAGCGGGCCTACCCGCAATTCCAGATTCTTGCATCGACACAAGGCGTCGCCGTTGTGCCGCTGAGCGACGATCTGGAGCTTGCCAGGGCCGATGACGGCCTGATCCTGTCCCTTGCGGGCGGATTGCATGTATCCGGTGTATCGCCCGACGGCGGCCAGGAAGCCGGAAACGCTGCAGGGGAGCGGGCACGGCGAATCTTCAATATATCGGAATGGATGCAGGGCGACGCGGAAAATTATTACAATCTCCGCCAGAAACTGCAGGACGAGATAACGCAACTGCCGCGCGAACGCCGTAATACAGGCCGGATGAAACTGGCGCAGTTCTATTTTGCCCGGACCCTCGCGCCGGAGGCGAAGGGCGTTCTGGAGGTCGCGGAATCGGTCGACGAACGCGCCGCGGTCCAGCCGGAGTTCAAGGCCCTCAAGGGCGCAATCGCCATCCTGCACGGCGACGTTGATGAAGCGGCCCGGAACCTGAACGACCCCCGGCTTGATAAATACGAGGAAATCCAGCTCTGGCGCGGCCTTGTTGCCGCCGCCGTCGGAAATGACAAGCAGGCATCGTTGCTGTTTCAGAACGGCGAAGCCGTCCTGCACGGCTATCCGGAACCCATGAAATCCCGGCTGGCGCTGATTGTCGTCGATGCCGCCCTGAACGCCCGGGATCCGGGCGCCGCGAGTCGCTGGCTGAATGAAATCAGCAAGAAGACCGACCACATGACGCGCGGCCAGCGGGCCACAATGCAATACCTGCAGGGCCGGGTCGCGTTCGTCAATCGGGACCTGAACCGGGCGATGGAGTTGTGGACCGAATTGCAGAAGAGCGGCGATGCATGGAACGCCGCGCGGGCCGCGCTGTCGCTGGTCAATCTGGGGCTGTTGCAGGAGACGATGCCGATTGACGAAGCGATTTCGCGACTGGAAGATCTTCGGTACCGGTGGCGCGGCGACGAATTCGAACTGGATGTTCTGCGGCGTCTGGGCGGGCTGTATCTCGACAAGGACGATTATCGTAACGGGCTCGGGATATACCGGGTCATCGCGACCTATTTTCCCGATCATCCCGATACCAAGCGGATTGCCCAGATCATGACCGATACCTTCAAGGAACTGTACCTTGAAGGAAAGGCGGATACGCTGCCGCCGCTGACTGCGCTGGCGCTGTATGACGAATTCCGGGAACTGACGCCGGCGGGCCCGGATGGCAATGTCATGATTCAGAAACTGGCGGAGCGCCTGGTCGATGTCGATCTTCTGAAGCGCGCGGCGGATTTGCTGGAGCATCAGGTCAAGTTCCGCCTGCAGGGTGAGGAACGCGCGGTCGTTGGGGCCAAGCTGGCGCTTATCCGGCTGCTCGACCGGGATCCGAAGGCGGCGATCGAGGCATTGCGGACGACGGCATATTCCCGTCTCCCCGAAGAACTGGATGATGACCGTCGCCGGATTCAGGCACGGGCCTATTTCGAAACCGGGCGCGTACAGGAAGCGGTAGAGTTGCTGGCGGGAGACGTGTCGCGCAATGCGGATCTGCTGCGGGCGGATATCCAGTGGAAATCGGAAAACTGGCCGGAGGCGGCGAAGGCCCTGCAGCGTTTCGCCGGCGAGCCGCCTGCGGAAGGCACGACCTATGACAGGGCCGATGCGCAGGTTGTTTTGAACTGGGCCGTTGCGTTGCGATTGAGCAGGGATGAAAGCGGCCTGTCCGTGTTACGGGAATTATACGGTTCGGCCATGGAGGCAAGCCCGTTGGCAAACGCGTTCCAGTTCATCGCGAGCCCGTCGGGCGCGGACGAGCCGTTGGATATCGAGAACGTAACGGGCCGCATAGCGGAAACGGACATGTTTGACGCATTCCTGGCGGAATACCTGGAAGACAACAAGAGACGCCTTCTGAAGTCCAATACGGCGCCACCAGCGCCTGGCCCTGCTGCCCCCGACACCGCGGCGCCCGCGGCAACGCCGCAGGCCACCCGCCCGGCTGCCGCGCCGCCGGTGAGCGGCTGACGAATGTGCCTCGTGGCCTGGGACCAGCGCGCGGCGGGGTCAGGTCAGATCGTGTTTGGCAGCAGGGTCGCCTGTTCACCAGATGAGCTATAGGGGCGTGAAACTGCGCGCCAGACTGCCCGCCACGAGATACCACCCGTCCACGAGAACGAAGAAAATCAACTTGAACGGCAGGGAAATGATGACAGGCGGCAGCATCATCATACCCATCGACATGAGGACGGACGCGACGACCAGATCGATAATCAGAAAGGGCACAAAGAGCAGAAACCCGATTTCGAACGCGCGCCGCAATTCGGATATCATGAACGCGGGGATGAGAACCCGCAATGGCGTTTCCTCGGCGGTGGCGACCGGCGCCGCACGGGCGATGTCCATGAACAGTTCCAGGTCCTTTTCCCGGACCTGCTGCATCATGAAGGTATGGAATGGCGGCGTTGTCCGTTCCAGTGCTTCCTGTTCGGTGATCTCTTCCGCGATAAGCGGTGCGATTCCGTTTTGATATGCGGTTTCCAGAGTGGGCTGCATGATGAAAAAGGTCATGAACAGGGCCAGGCTGACCAGAACCGCGTTCGGTGGAGTCTGCTGGGCGCCCAGGGCGGTCCGCAGGAACGACAGCACCACGACGATGCGCACGAAAGACGTCACCATGATGAGGATGGATGGCGCCAGCGTCAGAACCGCCATCAGGACGACGATCTGGAGGATACGTCCCGTTGACGAGCCGCCGTCGCCCAGGTCCAGGCTCAGGCTTTGCGCAGTGACGTCACCGGTGGTCAGGAAGAGCGACCATGCCAGAAAGGCTGCCGTGACGCACCATCGCGGCGGACCGGATGCGGTTATACGATTCAGCACTTTACGATTCAGCACGAGGGCCGGCCTGCGATGGGCGTTCGGGAATACTGTTTTCGATCAGCAGTTCCGAATTGGCGCCGAGTAGGATCAGGTGCTCCGTATTGTCGCGCCGCACCAGCACCAGCCGTCGTTTCGCATCAATCGCGGTCACTTCGACAATGGCGAGCCGACGGGCGCCGTCCCGGGGACGCGCGATGACCGGAAGTCCGCCAATGCCGAACCGCCGGATAGCGTATGAAAGCAGCAGTATCAGCCCGAGCACGAATGCCAGCGCCACCATGAATTTGATATATCCGCTTAGCTCCATGGAATATTCTCAGGACGTGTCAGACAGTATTCGCGCGCAGGGTTACTTCGATTCCGAAGAATCGCCATCCTTCTTCTGGTTTCCCTTTCCGGCCAGTATTTCAGCCACCTTGTCCTGAACGTAACTGATTTCCTGCGAGAAGGTCTGAAGATTCAGCAATAATTCGTCCAGTTCCGGCTTGATTGCGATGGCGTCGTCCGGGTCTATTTCCAGGATTGCGGCGCACTGGTCGTCTATTCGTGCATTGATATTATCGATGGGAACGACCTGTCCTTTCAGTAGCGCTTCGCGCGCATGGGCGAGTTCGCTCGCGATTTCTTGAATCTTGGTGACGATTTCATCCTTGGAAGTCATAACGAAATTTCCTGAATATTGATTTCGGGACTAGGGGATTTCCGGCCGGTTCGTATTCGTTTCGTCTGGCGTGTCTGCTGCGTAAACGTATCGTAAAATCTCGGCCACCGCGATAAAGGCTTCCACGGGAATTTCACTGTCAAGATCGACTGCCGCGAGAATTTCCGCAAGGTTGGTATCCTTGCGCACTTTGACGCCATTGCGAAATGCGATGTCGAGGATGACCTCGGCAAATTCGCCGCGACCGGTTGCGACGACCCGGGGAATTGCCTGCGGGTTTCCCGCGGCCGTTTGCAGGGCAACCGCAACGGTATCTTTTGCCGGTTCGCCATCACCTCGACCGGCAAACTTTGACCCTGCTGATTGTGCATCCGCGGGCGGTTTCATGTTGTCCGTTCGATCATATCGCGCTGCGTGAGCCCCGAACCTGCGGGACCGCACTCATGAAACTACAGAATTTCCGGCATGGGACAAGGCATAGATGGCTGTATTGAAGCAAAGCATCCGTTCCATAAAGAAAAATGTCAGTAAATACCGATAATAACTTGTTTTATAACAATAAAAATCATGACGCCTTTGGTGGTCGGAAAGGGAGGACAGACATTACGGTTTCCGGCCTGTCCAAATTCTGTCCTTCTGCCGCCGCTATATTGCCGATTCGCCTTCAAGGCTGATCGTGGTCAGGGTCCGGATGGCGGCGCGCCACCGCCAATGACGGGTGCGTTGGGTGACGCTGACGCCGTTCTTATGGCATGAAACCTGCATTCCAATTACGGGACGAACATGAAAATTGCGCGTTCCAGAGGTTGCCGATGGATATTCAGAAAATACCGGTTTTCAAAATGATGGCCGCCAAAATGCTATGGCTGGAACATCGGCAACGGGTTCTGGCGCAGAATGTCGCCAATGCGGATACGCCCGGCTACGTGCCGCACGACCTGAAGGCACTGGATTACACGAAATCGGTCAGAAAAGAGTCGTTCCGGCTGCAACTCGCGACGACCAGCGAGGCGCATAGGCAGGGAACCATCCAAAAGACGGCGTTCGGGAATGAACAGAAAAGCAAGAATAATTATGAAACATCGCCCACCGGAAATGCGGTGATTCTGGAAGAGCAGATGATCAAGGTGGCCGATACCGCTGCAGAGCACCAGCTTATGACGAATCTGTATCGTAAACAACTGGGCATGTTTCGCATTGCGCTGGGCAGGCAGGCAGGCGGGTAAGGCGTTGCGTAAAGAGGTATTTCCGCAATATTCAAGGCGCCGTGAGGAATCGGCGCCCGATTTATAATTCCGGGAGAGAAAAACGTGGCATCTGATCTTCAGACCAGCATCATGATATCGGCGACGGGGCTTCGGGTTCAGGGCGCCCGGGTCAAGGTAATCGCGGAAAACGTCGCCAATGCGAACTCCACCGCTGACAGGGCAGGCGGCGACCCGTATCGCCGCCAGATAATTACATTCAAAAATGTTTTTGATCGGGCCCTGAAAGCCGATATTGTGAAAGTGCACAAGGTGGTTGGCGACAAGAGTGAGTTTGACAAGGCGTTCGATCCGAACCATCCGGCCGCCGATCCGGACGGTTATTACCAGAAGCCGAATGTGAACTCGCTGGTGGAAATGTCCGATATGCGCGAGGCGCAGCGGAGTTATGAGGCGAATCTGAACCTGATTGAATCGTCCCGATCGATGATGATGCGGACAATCGATATGCTTCGGTAGCGCGGAAACAGGGAGACGAGAAGACAATGGCGATCGAGTTTTCCAGAGCGGCTGACGCGCTGAACAGGGCGGCGCAACTCGGCAAGTCCGCCGGCATGGAAGCGCGCGAGGCGCCGCCAGCAGGCCAGTTTGCGGACATGGTCAAACAGGTATCGGAAGAAGCGATCGAGGCCGGGAAGCTCGGCGAACAGATGACAGCGGGCGCGGTTCAGGGAAAGGCGGAGTTGACCGAAGTCGTCACCGCGATCGCGAATGCCGAAATCACGCTGCAGACGGTGGTCGCGGTCCGTGACCGGATGATTTCCGCTTATCAGGAAATTCTGCGGATGCCGATATAAAGGCGGCCATCCTGATGGATCGGGTACGCCTTGACGTTATGCGGTAACCAAAGAGCGGGAACATGACCGAGGTCCAGGCACTTGATTTTGCCAGCGAGGCGATCTGGACCATACTGAAAGTCGGCATGCCGATCATGCTGATCGCGCTCGTGGTCGGGTTGATAATCGCGTTGTTTCAGGCGCTCACCCAGATCCAGGAAATGACCCTTACGTTCGTGCCCAAGATCATTGTGGTGTTTCTTTCGCTTCTGGTCTTCCTGCCATTCATCCTCGATACAATGCAGGTGTTCATGCAGGGCGTTGCGGACCGTATCGCCGGGCTCGGGTAGCACCGCAGTGCTGGAGCGCCTGCTCACACTTGAAGTCTTTTCCTATCTTCTGGTGTTTACGCGACTCGGCGCGACGATCATGCTGATGCCCGGTCTGGGCGAGGCCTATGTGCCGGTCAGGATACGGCTGGTCGCCGCCATACTGATCACGGTAATTATCTATCCGGTCGTTGCCCCGCTGCTGCCCGAACCGCCGGACAAGCTGATGGCGCTCGCTCTGCTGCTGCTGGGCGAGGGGTTGATAGGGGTCTTTATCGGAACAGTGGCGCGGGTCCTTGTGGCTGCCCTGATTACGGCGGGGACAGTTATCGCCTTTCTGGTCGGTTTTGCCAACGCGGTGCTGTTCAACCCGATGCTCCAGGACCAGGGCGCGTTGACGGCGGTGTTTTTGTCGCTGCTGGGCACGCTGTTGATTTTCGTAACGAATGCCCACCACCTCATGTTTGTCGCCATGGCGGACAGCTACACGCTCTTCGCACCCGGCAACGTTCCGCCGTTTGAGGATTTTGCGGAATCGATCAGTCGTCTCGTGTCGGGCAGTTTCCGGGTCGGCGTTCAGCTGTCGGCGCCGTTCATCCTGGTTTCCACCCTGTTTTACATCTCGCTTGGCCTGCTGGCCCGGCTGATGCCCCAGTTCCAGGTTTTCTTTGTCGGCCTGCCCTTGCAGATAATCCTGGGATTGGCGGTGTTCATGGTAACGGTTTCTTCTATAATGTTGTGGTTTCTGGAGTATTTCGAAACGGGTATATCGGGCTTTATAGCGCCACGCTAGAGACATGTCAGACCAGACAGACGAGGCACAAAAAACCGAAGAGCCGACCCCCAAAAAGCTGGATGAAGCACGTAAGCGGGGGAATGTGGCGCGCAGCATGGAAGTCAATACATGGCTCATGCTGTTCGCGGGCACGATCATTATCGTCTTTTTCGCGCCGGCGCTTATGTCGGATATCCGTTCGATCTCACAGGTCTTCGTTGAGCGGCCGCATGAATTCAGCCTCGAATTCGATAATCTCGTCGGCTTGCTGATGCGCGCTGTTCTGGCTGTCGGCGGGGCGCTGCTGCTGCCGGCGGTCTTCATGGTGGTCGCGGCGATTGCGACCGGCATTGTCCAGAACGGCCTGGTGTTCTCGCCCAAGGCGATGGAACCGAAGGTCGAAAAAATTTCCCCGATCGCAGGCGCGAAGCGGCTTTTCTCGGTTCGGCAAATGGTCGAATTCGTCAAGGGCCTGATCAAGATTTCGATCGTGGCGACGGTTGCGGTGATGCTTCTGGCGCCGGAATTCCGCAGCCTGGACACGACGCCGACCATGGAACTGTCCGTGATCCTGGCGATCCTGTACGAACTCGTTATCGAA
Organism: Alphaproteobacteria bacterium; assembly: GCA_040905865.1. Lineage (NCBI taxonomy): Bacteria > Pseudomonadati > Pseudomonadota > Alphaproteobacteria > Alphaproteobacteria bacterium. Next base: position 54,052 of record JBBDQU010000074.1, on the reverse strand, counting down.
CTGATGATTTACGTGCTCGCCGTCCTCGCGGTAATTGCCGGCATCGATCTTATTTTCCAGCGGGCGCAACACAGGAAGAGGCTGCGCATGACCCGCCAGGAAGTAAAAGACGAAATGAAACAGTCCGAAGGCGATCCCCATGTCAAGGGACGGCTGCGCCAGATACGGATGGACCGGGCGCGGCATCGCATGATGCAGGCCGTACCGGAGGCGGATGTCGTTGTGACCAACCCGACGCATTTTGCCGTGGCGCTGCGTTACAAGCAGGACGAAACGGAGGCGCCTGTGGTGGTTGCAAAGGGGCAGGATTTTATCGCGCAGAAAATCAGGGAAGTCGCAGAAGAGAACGATGTTCCCATTGTCGAGAACCGGCCGCTCGCTCAGGCGTTGTTCCGGACAGTGGATCTAGACCAGGAAATCCCGACCGAACATTACAAGGCGGTGGCCGAAGTGATCAGCTTTGTGTGGGGCCTTCGCGGTCGTGCGTCCCGCTCCCGGCCGGCTGCGTGACCGGCATGTCCGTACCACTGCAGCGACAGAACACTGTCATTGTGACCGTGTTGCTGGCTTCCGGCGCAGGCGGTCTTGTCGCCGCGCTGTATCTTGGCGGGATTCTCTGGCTTAGTTGGCTGGTTATCGCACTGGCAGTGGCGTTTCCCGCCGGCTGGTATCTCCTGGTCGTGAGAGCGGGAACGCAGGATGGTCCGGGCTCGGCGGCGCGGCATATAGATAACCGATACAAGGAACTGTTCAACCAATCTCCCGTGGCAATGGCGCAGATCGACAGCGCGCACCGGATCGCGGCGTCAAACCTTGCGTTACGGCGACTCTTTGGCGATGACGCGCCCGACGGGCGCGCCTTCGAAGAATTCGTGGCCGAAGAACATCATGAGGTATTGCGCCAGCGCCTGACGGAAATAGCGGCAGGCAACGACAGCGAATCGTCGCTGGTTGTCTCCCTGGCGAATGACAGCGATTATGTGGTTTCCGTGTATGCGGCGCAGCTGGTCGATGACGGGTCGGTCATTCTGACCTTGATCGATACGACGCGGCTGAGCATGCTGGAACAGCAGATCGCGCAATCCCAGAAGATGCAGGCGGTGGGGCAACTGGCTGGCGGCATTGCGCATGATTTCAATAATCTTTTGACGGCGATGATCGGTTTCTGCGACCTGCTGCTGCAACGCCACCGGGCCGGCGACCAGTCGTTTGCGGACATCATGCAGATCAAACAGAACGCCAACCGGGCGGCGCGGCTGGTGCGCCAGTTGCTGGCGTTTTCGCGTCAGCAGACGCTGGAGCCCCAATTTCTGAGCGTCGCGGATGTGCTGGCGGAACTGACAAATTTGCTGCAGCGCCTGCTGGGGGAACGGGTGCAGATGACAATGACCCATGGACGGGATCTGGGGCTGGTGAAGGTGGATCAGGGGCAGCTTGACCAGGTCGTGATCAACCTTGCCGTCAACGCAAGGGACGCCATGGCGGAGACCGGCGGCGAGATGACGATTGCTACGGATCATGTGACCGTAAGATCGCCGATTCGGGCGCATGGCGAGGAGGTTGCGCCAGGTGATTATGTGGCGATTTCGGTCCGCGATACGGGAACGGGAATCAAGCCGGAAAATCTGGAACGGATCTTTGATCCCTTTTTTACCACAAAGGAAGTCGGTGCCGGGACGGGACTGGGGCTGTCGACCGTTTACGGGATCGTCAAGCAGACCGGCGGATATATTCTCGTCGAAAGCGGCGGCGAAGGGCAGGGGACGACCTTTACCGTCCTCCTGAAACGCTACGATGTTCAGGAGCGCGAGAACGCGGCGGAATCGGAGCGCCTGGATGCGCCGAAGGATGTGACCGGAGGCGGCACCGTGTTCCTTGTCGAGGACGAGGACCCGGTCAGGTTGTTCGGCGCGCGGGCGCTGCGCAGCAAGGGGTACAAGGTCATCGAGGCGCGCAACGGCGAAGCGGCGCTCGAACTCATGGATAGCGAGAAATTCGACCTGCTTATCACGGACATGGTCATGCCCAGGGTGGGCGGTGCGGAGGTTATCCGGGAGGCCCGCCGGACGCACGGCAATATTCCGGTAATCTGTATTTCCGGCTACACGGAAGAATCGATCCTCCGGGAAGTGGAAGCTATTGAAAATGTTACATTTCTGCCGAAACCTTTCAGTTTGCAACAGCTTGCGGGAAAGGTTAAAGATGCGATGGAGTCCCGGTAGTATTGGATCGGTCACCACGCGGCGACGATGCAGTCATTGATCCGTGAAAGGCAGGAATAACATGGGTAGTTTAGTTTATGCCGCGGCAGTTTTTGCGATTATTCTTCTGGTTTATTGGGTAATCAAGAACGAAAAGGCGATAAAAAATGGAGAAAAATCGACAGGAATCTTTGCGATGAAGGATAATAAAAGAGAATCCGGGGAATAAATCTTAAAATCGACTTGATGTAATCTTTTAGAAGACCGGACATATGAGAAGTCACCTGCTTCTTGTTACGCTAATGGGCCTTATCCCGGTTTCGTGGATTCATCCCTTTGCCGGCGTTCTGGTGTGGAGCTGGCTTTCATTTATGTCGCCGCACCAACTGACCTGGGGTCTGGCGACAGACTTGCGCTTGAATCTGATCGTTTCATTGGCAACACTTCTCGGCTTCATGTTTTCGCGTGAGCCAAAATCAATTCCATCGAACACCAGTATCGTTCTGCTTTTCCTATTCGCTATTTTATGGGTTCTTTCAACGATTCCGGCAATGGCCCCGTATCTGGCCCAGGATTTGTTGGTTCGTAATCTCAAAACATTCGTTCTTCTGTACATGATTATGGCGCTAGTCCACAATCGTTTGCGGCTCCATGCGTTTATGTTGGTCATTGTCATTTCGGTCGGCTATTTCGCCGTCTATGGCGGGCTTGTCGGAATTCTCTCAGGCGGCAATAGTCGCTTTACCGGCCCGCCAGGCACGCATATCGGCGATAATAATCATCTGGCACTCGCCATCGTAATCGTGATCCCACTGATGAATTATATCCGGATGTATTCGGAGAACAAGTTCGTAAGGCTTGCTTTGCTTGCATCAATGGGGCTTGGGGTTATTACGGTTCTTGTGACGTATTCACGGGGCGGGTTCCTTGGTTTGGCGGCGATGGGAGCCGTGTTCTGGTGGAAAAGCAAGCATAAGCTGGCTTCTGCGGTGATCATCGCTGTTCTGGCCGTCCCGGCATTCCATCTCATGCCCCAGAAATGGTGGGACCGCATGGATACGATTGAAACAGCGGCGGAACACGATAGTTCATTTCAGAGCCGTCTGGCATCATGGGAAACGTCGTTTAACCTGGCTGTCGCAAATCCAATTCTCGGCGGCGGATTCAGTGCAACCCAGGATCCGTCAGTCTATGCGAAATACAAACCCGCCGACGATCCATCTGTCCTGCGCGCCGCACACAGCATCTATTTCCAGGTGCTGGGGGATATGGGGTTCGTCGGGTTAGCGGTTTTCCTGATGATATTCTTTTCCGGATGGCTTAATTCTGTCGCGGTCATACGGGGGGGAAATAAAATTCCAGGCATGGAATGGGCCGTAGACCTATCAAAAATGATCCAGGTCAGTATGGCCGGATACCTCGTCGCCGGGGCCGCGCTCAGCATGGCCTATTACGATGTCACATTGGCCCTGATCGTGGTCCTTGCCCGTCTTCGAACCATTGTGGCCAATGAGCAAAATCGCGTTACGACGCCAGAGACATTGCCAATGATGAGCGGTCAGTATGTATTCAGCAAGAGGAACATCTGAGATGCCTGTCGCATCGAAACCGTTAGCTGGTGTGCGGGTCCTCGATATCGCGACCTATATCGCGGCGCCGTATTGCGCCACAATCATGGCTGAATTCGGCGCCGAGGTGATCAAGGTGGAGATGCCCGGCGTCGGCGATCCCTGCCGCCGGCTCGGCACGGTCAGCGATACCGGCGACACGCTGGTGTGGCTGAGCGAGGCGCGGAACAAGAAATCCGTGACGCTGAATCTGAAGGATCCAAGGGGGCAGGAAATGCTCAAGGATCTCATCGGCAAGGCGGACGTGTTGTGCGAGAATTTCCGGCCCGGCACCCTGGAAAAATGGAACCTCGGCTGGGATGTCATTCATGCGCTGAACCCGAAACTGGTGATGTTGCGGGTATCCGGCTACGGGCAGACCGGACCCTATGCGAACAAGCCGGGTTTTGGCCGGATCGGCAACGCCTTCGGCGGCATTTCCTTCCTCGCCGGGGACCCCGACCGGCCGCCGGCAACGCCGGGGTCGGCGACGCTGGCGGATTATATGGCGGGGCTGTACGGCGCGCTGGGGGTTGTCATGGCGATGCGCTCCGCGGACGCAACCGGTATCGGGCAGCAGGTCGATATCGGCCTGTATGAACCGATTTTCCGGATCCTGGATGAACTGGCGCCGGCCTATGACAAGTTCAATTTCATCCGCCAGCGCATGGGGGCGCCGACGGTCAATGTCTGCCCCCACAGCCATTACCCGACGAAGGACAATCGCTGGGTCGCCATTGCCTGCACCAACGACAAGATTTACGGCCGGCTGGCGAAACTGATGGGATATCCGGAAGTGGCCGGGGACGGACGATACGGCACCATCCGGCAACGTGAAGCCGACCGTGCCGGGGTCGACGGTATGGTCACGGACTGGACGATGAATCACGATCAGGCCGAAGTCGTGGCATTGTGCGAAGGCGCGGAGGTGCCCTGCGGGATTGTCGCATCGATCGACGAGATTTTCGACAATCCGCAATACGCCGCGCGGCATAATATCGTGCGTGTCGCCGACGACCGGATCGGCGATCTCGCGGTGCCGAATGTCGTGCCGAACCTGACCGGAACGCCCGGATCGGTCGATACGCTGGGGCCGGCGCTGGGGGCGCATAACGCGGAAGTATACGGCGCGTTGCTTGGCCTGACAGCCGCTGACCTGGACGCGCTTGCGGCAGACGGCGTGATCTGAATTCGTCGCGGAACCGTCCGCCGTCAGTCGGAGGCTTGTTTCTTCGCCGCTTCCTTCGCCGCCATCTGCGCCTTGAGCTGTTCGGGCGTCAGCCGCACGATATCGGCATTCTGATGGCTGAAAATATCATATGGCCGGGTTTCCATATCCTCCAGCACAATCCGGCCCGACAGCACGCCTTCCTTCCACTCGGCGTGCGCGGGCTCCATGGCGTGGAATTCCGGCATGACCTCCCGGGCGAACATTGTCAGGCTGTCGCAGATATCCCGGTGCGAGGTCTTGCCTGCCTGATTCAGCAGGATCACCTGGTCGACATGCGATTCCTGGTACTGGTGCAGTTTTTCCCGTATGGTCGCCGGCGACCCGATCAGCGCCCCCTTGAAGGCGTCCTGCGCCTTCTCGCTATGGCGCCAGTCCTGGAATTCCTCCCACAGATTGCCCTCACCGGGCGCATCGACGCCCTTGCGGCCGTAATAGGACAGGGCGAAGATGAAAAACGTCCAGCCCGATGCCTTGGCGTAGGCTTCCGCGTCGGTTTCGGCGCACATGAATCCCGCGACCATTGCGATATTCGGGTTCGCCGGGTAATCGGCCAGCCGGTTCGGATGATGCAGCAGGTTGTTATAGTATTTGTTGACCCAGGCCTCGGCCGCTTTCGGCGAAACGAAGGTAAAGCCCAGCGCGCCCATGCCCCATTCCCCCGCGCTACCGATGGTCTGGATATTGGAGCAGGCGACCCATAACGGCGGATGCGGTTTCTGATAGGGTTTGGGCACGACGTTGCGAGCCGGGAAGTCGTGGTATTCGCCGTGGAATTCCCAACTGTCCTTCGTAAACATGGGAATGATCGCCTTGATCGATTCCTCCCAGCGATCGCGCTTGCTGCGGACCTGAACCCCGAACGGATGCAGTTCGGCCGGTCCGGCGCCTTCGCCCATGCCCAGATCGACCCGTCCGCCAGATAACAGGTCCAGTGTCGCAATTTTTTCGGCGACGCGATGCGGCTGGTTCGTCGTCGTCTGGATGACGCCATGGCCGAGCCGGATATTCTTGGTCCGCTGGCTGGCCGCGCCCAGAAAGACTTCCGGCGCGGAGGAATGCGAGTATTCCTCCAGGAAGTGATGTTCCACCTCCCATGCATAATCGTAGCCAAGCCGGTCCGCGAGTTCGATCTGCGTCAGGGAATCCTGTAACAACTGGTACTCGGAACGCTCGTTCCAGGGGCGGGGAAGCTGGTGTTCGTAAAAGATGCCGAATTTCATGCGCGATTAACTCCCGATACTGGTAAAAACACGAATGCGGGGATCTTTATCGACTCTGCTTTAACGGGGCCTCCATGTAAATCAAGTTGGCGGTATCAATTATTCTTCCGGATAACACAAAAAATCCACCCCTGTAGCAGATGAAGAGATGGATGTCTTTCCAGAAATTTTGCATACAAACAGCCAAGCTTGAATAGGGTGGCGTTGAAATTGAAATAATTCGGATATTGTCCAAGATATTCAAATTTATCGATTTCGAACCCATTCTTTACAGAAAGACGTTCAATTTTCCGTCGTGTGTTGCAGTTAAAATGCGTCGGGAATGTATTTTCTTCGGCGCGCCCTTCGGTCATTCTGACGATTTTCGGGTGCAAAAAATTAGGAACAATTGCCGCGACAATCGATGCGTAATCATAAAAATTTGGAGTCAAGAAAATGTATCGGCCACCTGGTTTCAAAATCCGGTTGATTTCGGAGAATGCTTTATCGGTATCGAGAACATGCTCCATCACACTACGTGAAAAACAGATATCAACGGAGCTGGTTGAAACATCTTTCATATCTGTTATATCATTCTGATACAGTTCTAAATCGTTATCTGTTTCAGTAAAATCGACTACATCTATCCCGATTATCCTGGATGCTTTTTGCCTGAATTTATGTAGAAGTGGGGCTTTGCGTCCGCAGCCAACTTCAAGAACAGTAAAAGAAGGCTCGATGTACTGTTGAAGGGTGACCTCCAATTTTCTGAACGGGTGTGTATCAGCCGGGAAATACCTGTTTCTTAAGTCGTCAACTTTTTTATTATTTTTCATGGGAGTGCCGGGAGAAAAAGTTTAACGACTGGACGAAATAGTATCGAATGAGAAAAATGTTTCATTCCAGTTAACCTTGAAGGCTAAATATCCGGCTGCGCGTCAGGACCGTGAATCTGGTATTCGTAAAGATGCCGAATTTCATTATCTGCTTCCTCCCGGATTCCGAGGCCTTTCAGGATAGCCACAGCTTTTCGCCGCTGTCCAGTTCATCCGCCGCCCGGTGCGTATTTGCCGGTAAGCTGCGGTGTCGCGCGGCCTGGCAGGCCCTTTTCGGCGTGTTCCAGCCGTGTGTCCCGCGACCAGGTGCGTTTCAGGTCGTCCTGCACGTTGATGCGCAGCCGGCCCAGGCCCGCGACCTCGAGTTCGACGACATCGCCGTCCTGGAAGGCGCTCAGTCCCCGGTGGTTCGTGCCGGTGGCGACCAGGTCACCCGGTTGCAGCGCATGGATGCCGGAAAGCCATTCGATGACGCGCGGGATTTTGTGCGCCATGTCGTCGGTATTGAAATGCTGCATCCGCCTGCCGTTGACCCAGAGCTGCACCGCCAGTTTCTGCGGGTCGGCGATTTCGTCGGCGGTGACCAGATAAGGGCCGATCGGGGCGAAGGTATCGCGCGATTTCACCTGAAAGAAGCTGTTGCCCGGCGGCGGGATTTCGCGTGCCGAGCCGTCGATGAAATTGACATAGCCAAAGACGTAATCCATGGCCTCGGCCTGCGATACGTGGCTTGCCTTCCTGCCGATGACCAGCGCCAGTTCCGCCTCGCCCTCGAAGATGGTGGCCGGCTCGTCCGGCAGCACCATTGTGTCGCCATGGCCGATAACGGCGCTGGACGCCTTGTGAAAGCCGTTGATCGCCGCCGGTTCGCTGCGCGTGCCGTCTTCCATGTAATTGACGGCCATGCAGTCGATATTGCCCGGGCGGGGCAGGGGCGGGCGGATGCGGACGCTGTCGACCGCGATACCCTCGCCTGTCGCGGCGGCGCCTTCAAGCTTTGCGCGATAATCGTCGAATCGTTCGATCAGTCCGCTGATCAGGTCATGCGGCCCCGTATGCGGGATGTCCCGGACCTGATCCGTCACATCGACGACCCGGTCGCCCTTCAGGACGCCAAGCCTGAAATCGTTGAAATACAATAGCTTCATGACCGTGCCTCCTACTGCGATTCGATCTTGTCGATCGTGGTTGCAGGCGAGATATGGTTCAGGCTGATCAGCGTTTCGATGACGGCGGGGCCGTCATGCGCCATGGCTTCGGCGACAACCTGCGCGACCTCCGCTTCGGTTTCGATACGGAAACCCTTCGCGCCGAAGGATTCGGCCCAGGCGACGAAATCCGGGTTCTGCAGCGCGGTAGAGGCAACGCGGCCCGGGAAATGCCGCGCCTGATGCATCCGGATCGTGCCGAAGGAATTGTTGTTGGCGAGGAAAATCTTGATCGGCACGCCGTATTGCACGGCGGTCGCCAGTTCGTTCCCCGTCATCATGACGCCGCCATCGCCCACGAACACCACGATCTGCCGGCCCGGTGTCGATATGCCGGCGGCAACGCCGGAGGGGACGCCGGGGCCCATCGCGCCAACCGTGGCGCCGAGGAACATGTTTTCCTGCCCCATGTGCAGATAGCGGGCCGGCCAGCTGGAGAAATTGCCGGCATCGGTCGTGATGACGGCATCTTTGGCGAGATGTTTGTTGAGGGCTTCGGTGACATGGCCGAAAACGACGCCGTCATTGGCCGATTTCGGTTCCCAGGTCATGATTTTCCGGTGCAACCCGTTCAGCTCCTTCACCCATTCCTTCCGGGCGGGCGGCAGGTCCCCGGCGCCGGCGGCCAGCATGGCCTTGATGAATTCATGCGGGTCGCAGCCCAGGCCCAGCGTCGTTTCATAAACCCGGCCGACTTCTTCGGGGTCGGGGTAGACATGGATCAGCGGCTGTTCGGGTTTCGGGGCGAGCGGCAGCGTGTAGTTCTGCGTCATCGAAGGCGCCAGCCGTTCGCCGAGGACCAGGATCAGGTCCGATGTTTTCATCAGGCTGACCAGTTCGGCCGGGGCGCGGTTCGGCAACCGTCCGGCGCAGTTCGGATGGCGGCTGTCGAAAACATGGAAACGCCGTTGCGGCGCGGCGACGGGAAGGTCGAAGGCTTCGGCAAAGGCCGTCAGGTCGCCCAGCGCGGCGGCGCCATGCAGCCGCGCACCGGCGATGACCAGCGGGCGCCTGGCCTTGCGCAGCATGTCCAGCGCGCGGGCGGCGTCGTCCGGGGTCGGGGCGGTGACGGCTTTCGGCCGTGGACCAAAGACGGGCTCTTCCGACTGGCCGTACAGCACGTCTTCCGGCAGGACGACCACGACAGGACCGGGCGTGCCGGCTTGCGCGATGTGGAAGGCGCGCGCGACGGATTCGCTGATCGTGTTCTCGTCGATGACTTCGATCACCAGCTTCGCCGTATCCGAAAATGTCTTGGCGTAATTCATTTCCTGGCCCGTCATGCGGCCCAGCTCCGGGCGGTCCGCCTGGCCGATCAGGAACACGACCGGCTCCGCATCGTGATAGGCGACATGCAGGGCGATGGCCGCATTCATGGCGCCGGGCCCCCGGCTGATGACGCAGACGCCGGGTTCGTTGCGCAGCCGCGCATGGGCGACCGCCATGTATCCCGCGCCGCCTTCATGCCGGCAGACAACCAGCTTGATATTGGGGAAGTCGATCAGGGCGTCGGTCAGCGGCAGATAGCTTTCGCCGGGGACGCAATAGGCGGTGTCGACACCATGGGCATCGAGCGATGCGGCCAGGACATGGGCGGCTGATTGGGACATGAAAGGACTTCCTCGTTTGCAGGGTGACGATGGTTTGGCGCGCAACGTATCCATCGCGGCGGCCGATCGCCACCAGCCGTCCGGATACGCCGGATGGTATTCTGGCCGGTTCGGCCGCGAAAGGGAAGGTCGCGCCCCGGCGCCGGTCAGCCGCGCATCGCCCGCCAGATTTTTTCCGGCGTGACCGGCATGTCGATTTCCGTGACGCCGAATTCCGCCAGCGCGTCGACGATGGCGTTGACGATGGCGGGCATGCCGGCGGTGGGGCCGGATTCGCCGCAGCCTTTCACGCCCAGCGGATTGGTCTTGCAGACAGTCGGATTAAGCCCCCATGCGAAGGATGGGATCTCCCGCGCGCGCGGAATGCAGTAATCCATGAACGAGCCGGTGATCAGCTGTCCGCTTTCGGGGTCGTAGGCGCTCTCTTCATACAGCGCCTGGCCCAACCCGTTGATGACGCCGCCATGCATCTGTCCTTCCAGCAGCATCGGGTTCACGATGGTGCCGAAATCGCTGACCATCGCGTAGCGCGTTACCGCCACGTGTCCGGTGTCGCGGTCGATTTCGACCTCGGCGACGTGGCAGCCGCTGGGGTAGCTGTAGGCGCGGGCGACATAATGGGCGCTGGCTTCCAGGCCCAGCCCGTCGCCGGGAGGCACGCTGTCCCGGTTGAACGAGGCTTTGGCTATTTCGGTCAGGCTGATCGTGCGGTCGGTGCCGGCGATGGTGAATCGGCCCGACTCGAATTCCAGGTCGTCGGTGCTGGCTTCCAGCAGTTGCGCGGCGATGCGTCTGGCCTTGCCGATGATGACCTCCGCGCTTTCAACGATGGCGCCGCCGGTAACCGTGGTGGTGCGCGACCCGCCCGTGCCCGATCCGGGACCGATCCGGTCCGTATCGCCCTGCAATACGCGGATACCGTCCAGCGGCAGGCCGAGGCGGCTGGCCACGATCTGGCTGAACGTGGTGACATGCCCCTGTCCGTTGGTCTGCCCGGTCGTCGTCATGGTCAGCATGCCGGAGGGATCGAATTGCAGGCTGACCCGGTTATCCATGAAGCCATCGGGTTCCGTATAGGTCGCATAGCCGAAGCCCAGCAGTTTGCCCCTGTCGCGGGCCGCCGCCTTGCGGGCGGCAAAGCCGGGCTGATCGGCCAGCGACAGCGCCTGGTTCAGGCTTTCCGCGAAGTTGCCGCTGTCATAGACGAGCCCCGTCGGGGTCTCCCAGGGCAGTTCTTGCTCGGCGATCAGATTGCGCCGGCGCAGTTCCGCCGGGTCGATATCCATGCCGCGCGCCGCCTTGTCCACCAGCCGCTCCACCAGGTAGCAGTATTCGGGCTTCCCGGCGCCCCGGAAGGAGGCGACAGGCGTCGTATTGGTCACAACGCATCGTGTTTCCGCGTAAATCGTCGGGATCCGGTAGACATTGGCCAGCATCCGCGTGCCGCCCGCGGTCGGAATGACCGGCGCATTGCCGGTGATATAGGCTCCCATGTTGGAGGTCGTGCTGCAGCGGATGGCCAGGAAAACGCCATCGGCGTCGAGCGCCAGTTCGCCATGGGTGACGTGGTCGCGGCAGTGATAGTCGGTCAGGAAGGAATCGCTGCGGTCCGGGTACCATTTGACGGGTCGGCCCAGCTTCTTCGCCGCCCAGGGGATGACGATCTGCTCGGGATAGATATCGTTCTTGATACCGAAGCCGCCGCCGACATCCGGCGTGATCAGCCGGACATCGTTCAGCGGCACGCCAAGGCTGCGGGCAATGGCGTTGCGGACCGGATTGCTGCCCTGTGTCGGCGTATGGATCGTATAGCGGCTGGTGGCGGGGTCGAATTCGGCGATGGCGCCGCGAACTTCCATGGCCGCCAGCATGATCCGGTTGTTGACGAGATCGACCCGGGCGATATGCGCCGCGCGGGCGAAGGCGGAATCGGTCGCGGCCTTGTCGCCGCGCTCCCAGTCCAGCGCGATATTCGAGCCGAATTGCGGCCAGATGACCGGTGAATCCGGTTGGGCCGCGGCCATCGTTCCGGTGACCGACGGCAGGCCATCGTAATCTATCGCCAGTAATTCGGCCGCATCAGCGGCCTGCATGGCGGTTTCGGCGATAACGACCGCAACGGCATCGCCGATATAGCGTGCGGTATCGATAGCGAAACAGTGCCGCGGCGGGAAATCGAGCGCCGACCCGTCACGGTTGCGGACGGGCGCCGCGGCGCGAATGTCCCCGACACCGTCAGCTTTCATGTCCGCGCCGGTAAAGACCGCGATCACGCCCGGCGCCGCCACGGCATCCGCTACGTCGATATCCTGGATCCGGGCGTGCGGATAGGGGGAGCGGACGAAATGGGCGTGGGCCTGGCCGGGCAGGTTGATATCGTCGATGAAGCGGCCATGCCCCGTCAGTAGCGCCGCGTCCTCAACGCGTTTGACAGATGCGCCGATACCCTGGTCGGAACCCTGGTCGGACGATTCTGGACGGCTATCGGGCACGGATAATCCTTCGAACGTGTTTATCTGCCTGAACAATACACCGGTGGGTCCAAGGCGTCAGATCCGATCATACTTTGCACGATTCGCGCCTCTGGCGATCCGACAACCATGTGAATCTGATCTATCTTGCTAAAGATATAGCACATCAGGTTTGATTGGAACCGCGACAGGTTCCAATCAAACCTGATGTGCAAAAACGAACTCTATTTTACGGATATTTTGCACATTACGGTCAGTTTCTGCGGTGGGGTTGCAGATTTCGGTAGGCGAGGCCATATCCACGGAATAGGGCATTACAGCAGGGCGATGTCGTGACCTTGGAGAATGGCCAGACGGTGGGAGCCAGGCTCCACGACCGGCGGGGGCGGTCGGGGACGATAGCCGCGAGCCACTTTTCAAATTCGTGGACTTGATTTACTATTGCCGATAGCTGGGGTGCCGGATGTTTCCGGCTGAGATCATACCCAACAAACCTGACCTGGATAATGCCAGCGTAGGGAGCTGTTTCGAATGAGCGAAAAATCCATTAGTTCTATCCGGCCAAGCGTCGCCGTCATTGGCGGCGGCATTTGCGGTCTGGGCATCGGCTGGCGGCTGGCGGTGGCCGGTTGCCGGGTCGATATCTTCGAACGGGGCGAGGCGGGTCGGGAAGCAAGCTGGGCCGCCGCCGGCATGCTGGCCGCGCATGTGGAAACCGAACCCGGCGAGGAGGCGCTGCTCGCTCTCAATCTGGAAAGCCAGGCCGCCTGGCCGGCCTTTGCCGAAGAACTGGCGGCGGTATCCGGCGTTGATGTCGGTTACCGGGACGAGGGAACGCTGGTCGTCGCGGCGCATCGCGACGACGTGGCGGAATTGCGGAATACCTATGAATTCCAGCGCGGCCTTGGACTGGAGATAAGCTGGCTGACCGGCGGACAGGCGCGGCGCATGGAACCGCACCTGGCGCCGGGCGTCAGCGGCGCCGTGTTCAGCCAGAAGGACCATCAGGTCGATAACCGCCAACTGGTCACCGCATTGCGCGCCGCGTTTCTGGCGGCCGGCGGGGCGTTGCACGAACATGCGACGGTCGATGCGGTCGATGTCACGGGCAACCGGGTGCGCGGCGTCGTCGTCGACGGCCGCCTGCACGAAGCCGATGTCGTGCTGCTGGCGGCGGGGGCCTGGTCCTACGATATCGACGGCTTGCCGCCGCTGGCGCGGCCGCCGGTCCGGCCGCTGAAGGGGCAGGTGATATCGCTGCGCATGGATCCGCGCGCGCCGGTCATCGACCATGTCCTCTGGGGCCCGGGCATCTATATCGTCCCGCGCCGCGACGGCACGCTGATCCTGGGGGCGACGGTGGAAGACAAGGGATTCGACCGCGACCTGACGGCGGGCGGCATATTCCGGCTGCTGGAGGCGGCCTGGGAAATCCTGCCGCAGATCGAGGAATTGCCGGTGAAGGAGATGTGGGTGGGCTTCCGCCCGACCAGTCGGGACGATGCGCCGATTCTGGGGCCAACCCCCGTGGACGGGCTTGTCGTCGCGACCGGGCATCACCGGAACGGCGTGTTGCTGGCGCCCGTGACAATTGACGCGGTCAGCCGCTTTGTGCTGGATGGGCATATCCGGACGGCAATACAGCCGTTCGGGATCGACAGGTTCCACCTGTCCGAATCGCGGCAGGTGGCAAGGGGACAGGTATGAGCCTAGATATCAGGATAAATGGCGCGGCGCGAACCGTCGCCGCCTCGACAATTGTCGAAATCCTGCGCGAGGAAGGCGTCGATGAAAACGCCCGCTTTGTGGCCGTGGCGCTGAACGGATCGGTTGTGCCGCGGCGGAACTGGGCGGAGAAGTGCGTATCGGCCGGCGACGATGTCGAAATCGTCAAACCGGTATCCGGCGGCTGATGGCGACCGGAATCAAAAATCGGGCAAAATCGAACAGAATACGGACTATCGGATTGAAATCATGAGCGACACATTCACCATTGCGGACAAGACCTTCGGCTCCCGGTTGCTGATCGGGTCGTCGGGATATCCCAATAACCAGGTCATGATGGACGCCATCGAAGCATCCGGCGCGGAAATCGTCACCGTGGCGATCCGCCGGATCAATGTCACCGGCGGTGGCGAAAGCGTCATCGACATGATCGGCGACAAATACCACATCCTGCCGAACACCGCCGGCTGCTATACGGCGAGAGACGCGGTGCTGACCGCGCAACTGGCTCGCGAGGCGGTGGAATCGAACTGGATCAAGCTGGAAGTGATCGGCGATGAGGAAACCCTGTATCCCGATGTCGAGCACCTGCTGGCCGCCGCCGACGAACTGGTGAAGGACGGGTTCATCGTCCTGCCCTATTGCAGCGACGACCCGATCACCTGCCGCAAGCTGGCGGATATCGGCTGCGCCGCCGTTATGCCGCTGGGCGCGCCGATCGGATCGGGCATGGGGCTGCGCAACCCGTATAACATCGAGATCATCCGCGATCAGGTCTCCGTCCCCGTTATCGTCGATGCGGGGATCGGCACGGCATCCGATGCGGCCATCGCGCTGGAACTCGGCTGTGACGCCATTCTGCTGAATACGGCCATCGCCAAGGCGCGCGATCCGGTCGCGATGGCGACAGCAATGAATTACGGCGTGAAGGCCGGGCGACTGGCCTGGCAGGCGGGCCGGATCCCCCGCAAGCTCTATGCGGAGGCGTCCAGCCCGAAGGCCGGAATGGTCGGCGGCTGAAGCCGGTCCGCGGCGGGATAACCCGTGGCCGAGTACGCTGTCTATCAGCTCGATGCCTTTACCCTGGGGCCGGAGCACCCGTTCAGCGGTAATCCCGCGGCGGTATGCCTGCTGCAGTCGTGGCTGGATGACGGGGTGATGCAGGCGATTGCGGCGGAAAACAACCTGTCGGAAACCGCGTTCTGCGTTGCGACTGATGCGGCGCATGAATTGCGCTGGTTTACGCCACGGGTCGAGGTGCCGCTGTGCGGCCATGCGACCATGGCGACCGCCTGGGTCGTTTTCCACAAGACGACGCATTTCGGCGATACAGTGACATTCCGGACGAAAAGCGGGCCGCTGACCGTGATCCGGTCCGGTGAGCGGCTGTCGATGGATTTTCCGGCCCTGCGAACCCGGCAGCATACGGTACCGGACGCGCTGGCCCGGGCGCTGGGGGCGGTTCCCATGGGGTGCCGGCGGGGCGATACGGATTATGTCGCGATCTTCGAGTCCGAAGATGAAATCCGGGGGTTGAAACCCGACTTTGCCGCCATTGGCGCGCTGGATCGGCCCGGACTGATCGTGACGGCGCCGGGGCGCGACTGCGATTTCGTCTCGCGCTATTTCGCGCCGGCGAAGGGGGTGAACGAAGACCCCGTCACCGGCCGGGCGCATTGCGTGCTGGCGCCCTACTGGTCGGAACGGCTGGCGCGTCCCGTGCTCGATGCGCGGCAACTGTCGCCGCGGGGCGGCGCGGTCGGATGCACGGTCGCCGGCGACCGGATTATCCTGACAGGGCAGGTAACGCCGTTCCTGGAAGGCGTGATCCGCTTATAGATCAGATCGTGGTTTGCTGGAATCGCTGATGGCGATCCAACAATCACGTGAATCTGATCGACCTTAATGAAAATAGAGCCCTCAATGGTCCTGTGCGACGGACAACAGCCAGTCCCGGAAAACTCTGATTTTGGGATGTTCGGCGCGGTTCGACGGATACACCAGATAATATCCGGTATCGCGGTTGAGAGCATGCGCGAAGGGGGCGATCAGCCGGCCGGTATCGATGTCTTCGGCCACGATATGCCGGTCCGCGATGGCGACGCCGATTCCCTTCATGGCCGCCGCAAGGGCAAAGTTTGTCTTTTCGAAGATCAGGCTGCGTAACGGCGTCAGTCCGGGCTGCCCCGCGCTGGCCAGCCAGTCCGGCCATTCATCCGGGCTGGCATCGGTATGCAGCAGGATATGCCGCGACAGGTCCGCCGGATTGTCGAGCGGCGCTTTGGCGGTTGCCAGGGTGGGGCTGCAGACCGGAATGGTCTCCAGCGAAAACAGGAAGTCGGACGACAGGCCCGGCCAGGCGCCGCGCCCGTGCCGGATGGCCAGATCGATGTCGTCATGCTCGAAATCGACCACGCGGATCGTCGTCGAAATACGGACTTCGATTTCGGGATGGGTGTCCTGAAAGGACGGCAGCCGTGGCATGAACCAGTGCATGGCCAGGGTCTCGAGTGTGCTCACCGTCAGCACGCCCTGGCGCTTGTTCGACTCCAGCGCGGACATGGCCGACACCATCCGGCGGAAGGCATCCGACAGGCCCGGCAGCAGAAGCCGGCCTTCCCGGGTCAGGGTCAGGCGCCGGTTGACCCGGTGGAACAGCGGAACGCCCAGCGCATCCTCCAGGGAGCGTATCTGGTGGCTGATCGCGGAGGGGGTGACGTTGAGTTCTTCGGCCGCCGCTGCCAAAGTCATCAGGCGCGCCGTTGCCTCGAAGGCGCGCAACGCGTTCAGTGGCGGCAGGCGTGCGGAATTCATCATTAAAAAATATTCAGCTTTAAAACATAAAAATTATTTAATAAAAGTAACTTACAATTTTTTATGAATCAATAATAATTGAGAAAAATTCAATTTAAGGGGAAAATTTATCGATTTTCAACCGGACCGGGACAGGGTTAAATCCGGTTCTGGCGGGGGGCGATGGAGAGGAACGACAGAATGATGCTGACGCATTTCAGGCAGTTCGCGGCATATAACAAATGGGCCAATACCCGGCTGTACGATGCCGTCGATACGCTGGCGGATGAGGCCTATTTCGCGCCCCGGCAGGCATTCTTCGGGTCGATCCACGGCGTGCTGAATCACATGATGGTCGGCGATACGATCTGGACGTCGCGGCTGCACGGCACCTCGCCGTCGATTGCGCTCGACTCCGAAATGTATGCCGAACGGGCCGCGCTGCGCGCCGCGCGCGAAAGGATGGATGCGGATATCATCGCCTATATGGCCGACAGTACCGAGGAAGCGATGGCCGGCGATGTGCAGTTCAAGACCACCAGCGGCGACCCGCAGCGCATGGCGCTTGCGGCGCTGCTGGCGCATTTCTTCAACCATCAGACCCATCACCGCGGCCAGGCCCATGACATGTTGAGCCAGACCGACGTCGCCCCGCCGGCGCTGGACATGCTGTACTTCTTTCGCGGCCGGTAACACCGGTTTCGCGGCGATGCGAAAACCGGTTGCGCCGCCGGGCGTTCGCGCTTATTGCGCAGCGCATGGCAATTTCCAGCGACCAGCATGACGCCAACCTGTCGGACCGGTCGGTCGCGATACGGCTGTCGCTGTATTATGTGTTCGTCTTCATCAATGCCGGGCTGTACCTGCCCTATTGGCCGGTCTGGCTCGCGAGCCGGGGGCTGGGGCCGGTCGAGATCGGCCTGCTGTTCTCGGTCGGCCGCTTTGCGCGGGTCCTGTCCAGCCCGCTGATCGCGCAGATCGCCGACCGCCGCGGCGACCGGCGGCGGCCGCTGCTGGTGCTGAGCGGGATCACGGCGGCCGGGTTCCTGATTTACGCCGTCTGTACCGAATTCTGGCAGTATTTCCTCGTGGCGATCCTGGTCGGCGTGGCCTGGGGCACGATCATGCCGCTGGGCGACAGCCTGGCCATCGTCAATACGAGCAGGCGCCCGATTCAGTATGGCCGGGTGCGGCTCTGGGGTTCGATCAGCTTTATCCTGGCGTCGCTGGCCGGCGGCAAGGCGCTGGAGCTTTATCCGGAATCGGTCATCTTCTGGATATTGCTGGCCAGTTTCGTCGGCGTATTCGCGGTTTGCCTGCTGCTGCCGGATTCGCGGGTCGACGCGGCGCCGCTGCGCCTGTCGGCGATCTGGCGGCTGTTCGTCCATCCGACCTTCGCCTTGCTGATGCTGGCAAGCGCCCTGCTGCAGAGCAGCCACCTGGTCGTCTACATCTTCGGGACACTGCACTGGCGCAACGCGGGGATCGGCGACACGATGATCGGCGTCCTGTGGGCCGTGGGGGTCATTGCAGAGGTGGCGCTGTTCGCCGTGGGGGCGCGGGTGACGGCGCGCCTGCGGCCGGGCTGGCTGTTCATCGTGGCCGCCATCGCGGGAATGATCCGCTGGCCGCTGCTGGCCTATGCCACGACCCTGCCGGTCCTGATCGTGACGCAGACATTGCACGGGGTGACCTTCGGCGCGGCGCATCTGGCGGCGATG
Organism: Alphaproteobacteria bacterium; assembly: GCA_040905865.1. Lineage (NCBI taxonomy): Bacteria > Pseudomonadati > Pseudomonadota > Alphaproteobacteria > Alphaproteobacteria bacterium. The sequence goes on along the minus strand of JBBDQU010000074.1, from coordinate 35,450 downwards.
GCCTTCATTGCCGAAGCGATTCCCGGCCGCCTGTCCGCGACCGCGCAAAGCCTGCATGGCGCCGTCGCCCTGAGCATCGCATCGGCCATCATCGCCCCGTTCCTGGGCGGACTGTTCGACAATTATGGCGGCGGTGCGTTCCACGCCATGACAGTGCTGTCCTTCGCCGGCGGGCTTGCCGCGTTCCTGCTGATGCGGCGCTGGCCGGGCGGAAGGCTGTTTGAGTAGCGTTCGGGTCAGGGACGGCGGACGGCGGTGACCGGGCCGGCGCCAGCGGCTTCGATGCGTGCGGCGATGTCCGCTAGCGGGCCGGTGGCGACCATCATGTCGGTCGCGTTGGCATGAACGAAAGTTTCCCGGTCGATCCAGATGCCGACATGGCCGCGCCAGAACACAAGGTCGCCGCGCCGCAGCACAGCATCGTCGCCGGAATAATCGACGGCGGTCCCGATGGCGGCTGACTGCATGTCGGTATCGCGAGGTGCCGATATGCCGCAGCGCGCCAGGACAAGCTGCACCAGCGCGGAACAGTCGAGGCCGATGCTGCTGCGGCCGCCCCACAGATAGGGCGTACCGAGGAACCGGAGCGCGACGGCCGCGTGATCAGATTCAAACCTGTCCGCGCCGGCCAGATGGGCGGTATAGATCCAGTTGCCGTCACTCAGCCGGCTGTAGGATCCTTCCTGCCCGGTAACGCGGAGGGCGGCATGGAGGCTCGCCAGTTTGCCGGGCGGCGTTTTCAGGTCCGGTTCCGGAAACAGGAAGCTGCGCAGCACGGCGACCCGGTGCGTTGGCGGGCCGAGCGGCGGGCCAAGCGTATCGGACCGGGCATAGCCGACATATCCGTCGGTTTCATTTTGCAGCCAGGACCATCCGCCGTCGTCGTCATAAACCGTTACGGTTTCGCCAAGGAGCAATTCGGTGTCCAGGGCGGCGGAATCATCCGGCGAGTGGCGCAGGGCGACGCGACCCGCCTCGACGGTTCGTACCGTCCCCGTGACATAGCGCGGGGCCGCAACCATATCGCGCAGATGCTCTGCCGCGAGGTCGGGTCGAACCGGGTGAATGCGGGGATCGGGATCGGCCATGGCTGGCGGAATAGGCCGCTTTCCGGCGGCTGTCAACGCATCATGACTTTCCCCGATCGCGGCATCCGTGATATGGGTTTCTCAATCAAGCATGCGGCAGGGTCCCTCCGGGAGGGCGGGCCCGTGCCCGATATTCTGGGACATGAAGGAGCGTAAACATGAGCACAGGCGCAGGCCTGCGGAGCGGCGGACAGGTTTTGGTCGACCAGTTGCAGATTCACGGGGTCGATACGGCCTTCTGCGTTCCCGGCGAGAGCTATCTCGCGGTGATCGACGCGATGCACGATGCATCGAACGAGATCAGGTTCATCACCTGCCGCCATGAAGGCGGCGCGGCGAACATGGCGGAGGCCTATGCCAAGATGACCGGCAAACCCGGCATCCTTATGGTCACGCGCGGTCCGGGCGCCTGTCACGCCAGCGCCGGTGTTCATACGGCCATGCAGGATTCGACCCCGATGGTCATCCTGATCGGCCAGGTGGCGCGCGATCAGGAATACCGCGAAGCCTTCCAGGAACTCGACTACCGGAAGTTCTATGGCGCGTTGTGCAAATGGGCGGGACAGATCGAAAGCGCCGACCGCATTCCGGAAATGCTCAGCAAGGCGTTCTATCACGCCATGTCGGGTCGCCCGGGTCCGGTGGCGCTGGCGCTGCCGGAAGACATGTTGCGCGACATGACGGACGTTGCCGATGCGGATCCTTTCAAGACGGTCCGGCCCGGCGTCGACCCCGACGAGATGGCGGCGCTGCAGGACATGCTGTCCCAGGCCCGGAAGCCGCTGATGATTGTCGGCGGCGGCGGCTGGAACCAGAAGGCCTGCGACGATATTGTCGCCTATGCCGAAGCCAACAACCTGCCGACCGCGGCCTCGTTCCGCTGTCAGGACCTGTTCGACAACAATCATCCCAACTATGTCGGCGAACTCGGCACCAGCGTCAGTAATGCGCTGTCGAAGCAGGTGGCGGATGCCGACCTGCTGCTCGTGGTCGGCGCGCGCCTTGGGGAAATGACGACCAAGGGCTATTCCATCGTCAAGGTGCCCCGCCCGACGCAGAAGATCGTCCATGTCTATCCCGATCCGGATGAAATCGGCCGGGTATATCAGGCGGACCTGGCAATTGCGGCCGGTGTCGACAAATTCGCCGCGGCGGCGCGCAAATCCACGCCGGTGGCCGCCCCGAACTGGAGCGACTGGGGCGACAGCGGGCGTCAGGCCTATCTGGAAAACCTGAAACCCAGCCTGTCCCATCCGGGCAATGTCGATATGTGGGCCATCATGCAGGAGATCGCCGCCAAAGCGCCCGATGCGGTGATTACGTCCGACGCCGGCAATTTTTCCGGCTGGGCGCAGCGTTTCTGGAAATATTCCCGGTTCCGCACCCAGGTCGCGCCGACCAGCGGATCGATGGGCTATGGCGTGCCCTCCGCGATTGGCGCCCGTCTGGTCAGCCCGGACCATCCGGTCATCGGTTTTGCCGGCGATGGCGGATTCATGATGGCGGCGCAGGAATTCGCGACCGCGGCCCAGTACGGCATCGACCCGATCATCATCGTCGTCAACAACAGCATGTACGGCACGATCCGGGCGCATCAGGAACGCAACTATCCGGAACGGATCGTCGCGACGGCGCTGACCAATCCGGATTTTGTCAAATGGGCCGAAAGCTTCGGCGCCTATGGCGCACTGGTGGAAAAGACCGAGGACTTCGCACCGGCCTTTGACGGCGCATTGAAGGCGGGCCGGATTTCGCTGATCGAAATCAAGCTCGACCAGCAGGTTATTTCAACTAGCGCGACACTGGACCAGGTCCGGCAGGCGGGGCTTTCCGCCAAGCGCTAGCCCGTTTCGAACAATCTGTGCAACAGGCACGAAAAAAACCCGGCAACCGGAATGGCTGCCGGGTTTTTTTGTGCTTTGCGGACGGCTTCGCTATTTGATCATCGTGCTGGGAATGAGCAGGATGATCGACGGGAAGGCCAGCAGGATCGCGACGTTGATAAGGTCGACGAAAACGAACCAGCCGCAGCCCCGGAACATGTCGCCCATGCTGACATCCTTGGCGACGCCCTTCAGGACATAGACGTTCAACCCGACCGGCGGGGTGATCAGGCCGATCTCGACCATGCGAACGGCCAGCACGCCGAACACGATAGGATCGATGCCGAGTTCCTTGATCGTCGGCAGGACCAGCGGCACCGTCAGCAGCAGCATGCCAATACCGTCCAGGAACATGCCGAGGAACAGGTAGAGAAGCAGGATGCAGATCAGGATCACCATCGGCGGCGCGTCGAGCGCCATGATATTTTCGGCGATTGCGCCGGGCATGCCCGTGAAGCCGAGGAAATGCACGAAGATCAGGATACCGGCGACAATGGCGAAAATCATGCCCGTGGTCTTCGCCGTTTCCAGCATCACGCTCTTGAAGGTGGCCACGGTGAGCCGTTTCCAGGCCAGCAGCAGGGCGCCCAGCGCGCCGACAGCGGCGGATTCGGTCGGCGTCGCAATGCCGGTATAGATACTGCCCATGACCAGCACGACGAGGATCATCATCCCGCCGACGCCGCCGATGGAGTGCACCCGAGCCTGCATGCTCGCCTTGGGAATCGACTTGCCGAGCGACGGGTTGATCTTGAAACGGATCCAGATCATCAGGCTGTAGCTGACAGCTTCCATCAGACCGGGCAGGATACCCGCGAGCAGCAGCGCGCCAATTGATTCTTCCGCGATGAAGCCGTAAACGACCATCAGTACCGAAGGGGGTATCATGGTCGCCATGGTGCCGCCGGCGGCGACGCAGCCCGTCGAAACCCGGTCGTCATAACCGTATTTCCTGAGCTCAGGCAGGGCGATCTTGCCCATGACGGCGGCAGAGGCCGTCGACGCGCCGCAGGCGGCGGCAAAGCCGGCGGAACCGAAGATCGTGGCGATGGCAAGACCGCCGGGCAGGTGCCCGAACCACTGCCGCGCCGTGAAGTAGAGGTCCTTGGTGATGCCGGCAAAATAGGCGAAAAAGCCCATCATGATGAACAGGGGCAGGACCAGGAAGGTGTAGCTTTCCAGATGCCCGAAGGGGGTCATCGAGGCCAGGCCGGCGGCGGGCGCATACCCGCGCAGGGCCCACAGGCCGATAAAGCCGCAAAGGGCGGTTGCGAATGCAATGCGCATTCCGGAAAAAAGCAGGACGGTCAGGCCGAGAAGCGAGATTATCCCTAGGGTGATCGGATCCATGATGTCTACCTGTAACTGAGTTGCCGGTTATTCAGCGGCGCTTTCCGCCAGAAGATCGACATCGTGGACAATGTCTTTCTCTTCATAGTAATCGGGCGCAATTCGATGCAGCGCCTGCAGGTAGCAACGGATGGCAACCAGGCCATAGCCGATGGGGATCGACACTGCCGACGGCCAGGTCAGGAAATACGGCGGCGTTTCGGTCACGTTGTCAATTTCCCATTCGCCATAGGCGAACTTGAAACTGAAGTAACTGAGAACGGAGCAGGTAAAGACTGTCAGCAGCAGGGTGACGATTTCGACATTGTTCTTCACCCTTGGCGGCAGGTTGTCGATAATAAGCGACATGCCCACATGGGCATCCTGCGACTGGGCGTAGGAAATAGCGCCGAAGACCATGACCGGCACAAAGAGCGATGACAGCTCAAGGTGACCTGGAATAGGCGCGTTCATGATATAGCGCATGAACACTTCCAGGCTGACAAACGCCATTGTGACAAGGATGAGAAGCGTAGAGCCGATTGTGAGGCCGCGCTCTATTTTCGCCAGGACGAAACCGGACTTGGCTGCCGCGATCGTAACGATGATCGCGATAACCAAGTCCGCGCCCAGCACGTACAGCAGTTCCTGCACTGTCTGGTTGCTTTCTTTTGAGTGTCGTCGTGTGGATTATTTCGAGTGTTTGGCGACGGTAGCCTTTGCGAAATCGAGCATTTCTCGGCCCGGACGACCCTCCGCTTCCTGGTCGGCAACCCACTGTTCCCAGATTTTATTTGCGCCCTTGGCCAGTTCCGCCCGGACTTTCGGGTCGATGGCCACGATTTCAAGCCTCTCGCTAAAGACCGGCCGCCACTTTTTGTCCGCTTCCGCATAGGCCTGGATCATTCCTTCGGTGGCGAGGTCATGCGCTGCCGGCAAGGCGTTTCGGACTTTTTCCGGGGTTGCGTTCCAAGTGTCCAGGTTAACTGAGTTGAAACACATGAAGCCGCTCAAGGCGAGGCCTTCAGTCGTGTATTTTGACACTTCGTAGAGCTTGTATGCCCCGAATGCATATGTATACGGGAAACCGAAGCTGTCGATCGTGCCACGGTCAAGGGCGGTATAGCCTTCCGGCGCGGTCACCATGGTCGGCACGGCCCCGAATACCTCTAGCGCCGTTGCGTTCAGCCCGGAGATACGCATCTTTACGCCCTTCATGTCGGCGGTCGTTTCGATCCGCTTGTTTCCCATGAATTCGTACGGGGGCAGGAAGTTCGGCGAGAAATACTTCGCGTTCCAGCGATCCTTGAGCTCTGCGACGATCAGCGGGTGCTCCATTATCTCTTTCTGGACGAGGGCGCTCTGGCGAGTATCCGCTGGCGCGAGGAACGGGAGCTCCATGACAGTCAACAGCGGAAATTTGTTGGGATAGTACCCGGCGCAGTTCATTCCGGATTCAACGGCGCCGATCTTGATGTTCTCGGGAATTTGCTTTGGCGGGCCAAGTGCGCTGGCGTAATGAAGCTTGAGTTCGAAATCGCCGCCGCCGGCTTTTTCGAGTTCCTCCTTCATGACTTCAAGGCCTACGGTCAATGCACGCTTGCCGCCGAACACATTATGGTTCCAGATCGTCTGGGCGGATACTTCGGATGCCGCGCCTATCCCGGCGGCGACCATCCCTATGGCAGCGATGGACGCAACAGTATTCTTACGGAAAATTTCCATATTCTGACACTCCCTGTTTGTTAGATCGTTCATTCACTGCTCTTGTGCGGCAGCTTTCAGAATTCTTGTATCATGCGTTTTTGTCGCCGTCAAAGCGACGCAACGGCAACACCATACGGACTCGGGAAGCGGAAAAACGGGCAATCAACGATGGCTAACAGCAGGATTTTATAAGGCTAAAGGGGTGAAACGAAGCATCGATGCTTATCATAAGATGCGCACCAAACTACCATCGCGTGCTGTCGCTGAGATGCTATGCCGAGATTACCCCTGAAAGGAAGAGATAAACGAATCAACACCACTGGGCATGGTTTTGCGAGGCCATGACCGGCGCGAGTCCGCAGGCAAACACGGCGGGAAACGTTCAGAATGGTAAACGGCTGGTATGATGTTATCCGTTGGCGAACCGAAGCGTTGAGGATATTGGTGACGGAGTGGCGGCGACCCTGTTACAAGGAACAACGGAGAATTTCTTCGCCGTAAATCTGTAACGACCCGCCTGGCGCCCTGACAGGAAACCGCGACTTCGCTGCGGTGGCGATATCGCTGTGCCCTGCGGGAAACGGAAAGAGTGAATTTCATGAGTGACACAAAAATTGCGGCCGGCGCTCTTGCCGGGAAACGGATTGTCGATCTGACGCGCGTCCTTGGCGGCCCCTATTGTACCCAGATCCTGGGCGATCATGGCGCGGAAGTCATCAAGGTGGAGCCGCCGCAGGGCGACGAGGTTCGCGATTGGGGGCCGCCGTTCCATGATGAGGACGCCTCGTATTTCATCGGGCTGAACCGCAACAAGCGGTCGATCGGCCTGGATCTGTCGAAGCAGGAAGGCCGCGACGTGCTGATGCGTCTGCTCGAAGGGGCGGACGTCCTCGTCGAAAATTACAAGCCGGGCTCGCTGGAAAAATGGGGGATCGGCTATCACGACTATCTGAGCAAGCGCTTTCCGCGCCTCGTACACCTGCGGGTCAGCGGATATGGCGGCGAAGGGCCGATGGGCGGTGCGCCGGGGTATGACGCCATTATCCAGGCGATGGCCGGCTGGTTCAGCGTCAATGGAGGCAGTGAGGCGGGGCCGACCCGTGTCGGTATCCCGATGGTCGATATGGGCACCGGGCTGTATGCGGCAATCGGCATCCTGATGGCGCTGCTGGAACGCGAGTCGTCCGGCAAGGGCCAGTATATCGATATGACCCTGTATGACAGCGCGGTTGCGCTCATGCATCCCTATGTCATCAATTATGTGCTGTCCGGCAAGGTGCCCCGGTCGACGGGGAACGCGCATCCGAACCTCAGCCCCTATGACAAGTTCTCGACCAAAACGGTCGATATCTTCGTTGGCTGCGGCAACAACCGGGCCTTCGCGAAATTCGCCGAGGCGCTGGGTCATCCGGAACTCGCCACCGATCCGCGTTTCGCCAACAATGCCGACCGGATCAATAACAAGGAAGCGTTCCGGCAGACCCTGGAAGGCATTTTTGCCGATTGGGACGGTGAAGATGTCTGCAACACGCTGATGGCTGCCGGCGTTCCCGCGGGGCCGGTGTTGAACACCGAGCAGATGCTGAACCATCCGCACACCCAGCATCGCGGCATGGACGCCAAGCTGGACTGGTACCGGAATACCGGCATTCCCATCAAGTTCTCGCGGACGCCGGGATCGATCCGGTCAACGCCGCCGAAGTTCAGCGAACATGGGCGCGAGGTGCTGACGGAATTCGGGTACAGCGAAGACGAGATCGCCGCTCTGGCGGAAAACGGGATTCTGGTGGAAAAGCGCCGCAAGTAACGCGGCGCCGCGTCCGGGCGGGATCGGTGCGGCAACGCATCGATCCCAGCAATCACGTGAATCTGATCTGATCTAGCGGGGCGGCTCGCGCAACAGGAACGCCGGAACGTGTTCGCCCTTGCCGAAAGGCTGGTTGTCGTCGGGCATTGCGTCACCGTAATCGCCCGATCCGCCATGGCCATGCCGAGTACGTTGCGCAGGCTTGCTGTCACGGGCGCTACGCTGCGGCTGCGACCGTCTGCGCGGCGAACGGCCGCGCTGTCCGACGGGCGGCAGTTCCGCGTCGTGTTTTGTCTCGACGCTTGCTTCCGCAGCTTCCGTGGTGTCCACGGCTTCTGCGGATTCTTCGATTTCCGGGAGTTCTTCTTCCCCGTCCGCCGTATCGACCGTCGTTTCCGCGGCGACCCGGCTGCCGAGTTCCATTACCGGAATCGGTTTGCCGAGCATCTTGTGAATTGAATCGAGATAGCGGTTGTCTTCGCGCGTCGCGAGCGTGATGGCGCGGCCGGACCGGCCGGCGCGCCCCGTGCGGCCGATCCGGTGTATGTAGTCTTCCGCATGGGTCGGTACATCGAAATTGAAGACATGCCCCATGGAGGGAATGTCGAGTCCCCGGGCGGCGACATCCGAACATACAAGAAACGTGATTTCGCCGCCTTTGAACTGCGCCAGCGTTTTCGTGCGGCTGAACTGGTCCATATCGCCATGCAGGGCGCCGGCATTCAGCCCATGGCGCTGCAGCGAGCGCTGCAACACGCCGATGTCACGTTTGCGATTGCAGAAAATGATGGCGCTTTCCGCGCCTTCGGATTTGATGAGGCTGCGCAGGACATCGCGTTTGTCCTTCGTCTGGCATCGGATGACGGACTGTTGCACGGTCTGGGCCGCGCTGGCCGGCGGGTCGACGGATACTTCCTTCGGATTCATCAGGAACTTGGACGACAGCCGCCGGATTTCATTCGGCATCGTTGCCGAGAAGAACAGTGTCTGGCGGATCTTGGGCAGCAGCCCGACGATTTTTTCCACATCCGGCATGAAGCCCATGTCGAGCATGCGGTCGGCTTCGTCGATCACCAGGGTCTTGACGTCGCGCAACAGGATCTTGCCGCGTTCTGCATGGTCCAGCAGGCGGCCCGGTGTCGCGATAAGGACATCGACGCCCCGGTCGAGCGCCTTGTTCTGTTCGTCGAAGGAAACGCCCCCGATCAGCAATGCCATCGTCAGCTTGTGATACTTGCCATAGGTCACGAACTGCTCGGCGACCTGCGCCGCCAGTTCGCGGGTGGGTTCCAGGATCAGCGAGCGCGGCATCCGCGCCCGGGCGCGTCCCTCCGCCAGTATCTCGATCATGGGAAGGGTAAAGGAGGCCGTCTTGCCGGTGCCGGTCTGGGCGCAGCCCAGCAGGTCCCGGTTCATCAGCACATAAGGAATCGCCTGAGCCTGAATCGGCGTCGGCGTATCATATCCGGCATCCGCAACCGCACGCAGGATATCGTCACTAAGTCCAAGGTCGGAAAATTTCATACAGTCTTTATTTGGTAATGGTTATGGGCGATCCATCCGGATCGTCTAATGTGCGGGGGATCGTAGGAGGTTACCCCTCCATGTCAACATAAATGCGCTCGATTCGCCGCTTCGTTCCGTTCAATATGGTGCGAAAGGCCGAAATTTAAAGGGATATGCCGATTTGGCGTCACAATTACCACTTTTGCTGGTCCCGGAACTTTTATGCAACGAAATTTTGTGGTCTCACCAAATTCGCTATCTCAATGACATCGCCGATGTGACGGTTGTCGATACCCTGCGGGGCTGATCCGCGGCATTCGCACGCAATACCGTCAAACGTCCAGATCCGTCACGAAAGGCGCATTCTGCTGGATATAGTTGAAGCGGCTTTCCGGTTTGCGGCCCATCAGGGCTTCGACGAATTTTGCCGTGTCGCGGGCGGCGACAGCCTGTTCCGGGTCCAGTTTGCGCGGTACCTGGACCTGCAGCAGGGTGCGCTTCGTCGGGTCCATGGTCGTTTCGCGCAATTGCGCCGGCGGCATTTCGCCCAGCCCCTTGAAACGGCTGACCTCGATCTTGCCCCGGCCGGAGAAACCGGATTCCATCAGCTCGTCCTTGTGTGCGTCGTCGCGGGCATAGAGCGATGTCGCTCCCTGTGTCAGACGGTAGAGCGGCGGCAGGGCGAGGAACAGGTGGCCGCTCTCGATCAATCCCGGCAGTTCGCGGTAGAAAAAAGTCATCAGCAGGGCGGCGATATGGGCGCCGTCGACATCGGCGTCGGTCATGATGATCACGCGCTCATAGCGCAGCTTCTCCACGTCGAAATCGCCCCGTGACCCGCAGCCCAGCGCCTGCAGCAGGTCGCGCAGTTCCTGATTGCCCGCCAGCTTGTCGGCGGTCGCGCTGGCGACATTCAGGATCTTGCCTCGCAGCGGCAGGATCGCCTGGGTTTCGCGGATTCGCGCCTGTTTGGCCGAGCCGCCGGCGGAATCGCCTTCGACCAGAAAGATTTCCGTGCCTTCCGACGTGCTGCGGGTGCAGTCGGTCAGTTTGCCGGGCAGCCGCAATTTGCGTGTGGCGGATTTGCGGCCAAGGTCCTTCGCGGCGCGGCGGCTTTGGCGGTCCTCGGCGCGCTCCAGCACGTGTTCCAGCAGGTCGGTTGCGGCGCCCGGATCGTTCGCCAGCCACAGGTCGAAATGATCCTTGACCGCGCCCTCGACCAGCCGGGCGGCCTCCGGCGAGGACAGCTTCTCCTTGGTCTGGCCCTGGAATTGCGGATTCCGGACGAAGACCGACAGCATGGCGCAGGCGCCGCCGATAATGTCCTCGGCGGTAATGCGCGCGGCCTTCTTGTTGCCGGTCATTTCACCATAGGCGCGAAGGCTGCGGGCCAGCGCCGTGCGGAAGCCCGCCTCGTGGCTGCCGCCCTGCGGGGTGGGAACCGTGTTGCAATACGAGGAAACGAAGCCGTCCTGGTCCATCGGCCAGCAGATCGCCCATTCAACCTTGCCGCCCTCGTCATCGGCGGCGACCCGGCCGGTGAAGGCGGTGGGGGTCATGGTCGGCCGCGCGGCGACGGTGGAGGTCAGGAAATCAGACAATCCGCCTGGAAAGTGCAGTATGTCCGTCGGTGGTGTCTTGTCGTCGCCGCGCAAATGTTTCGGATCGCAGGTCCAGCGGATCTCAACGCCGCGGAACAGATAGGCTTTCGACCGCGCCATGCGGTACAGCCGGCTGGCCCGGAAGCCCGCGGCTTCGCCGAATATTTCGGGGTCCGGATGGAAGGTGACGGTCGTGCCGCGGCGGTTCTGGACGGCGCCTTCGTCGCGCAGCCTGCCGGTCGGCGCGCCCCGTGAAAAGGACTGGACATAGAGTTTGCGGTCGCGCGCGACTTCCACATCGAGCCGGTCCGACAGGGCGTTGACCACCGATATCCCGACACCGTGCAACCCGCCCGACGTCTGATAGGCGTCGCCGGAAAACTTGCCGCCGGAATGCAGCGTGGTCATGATGACTTCCAGCGCCGATTTGTCCCTGAACTTCGGATGCGGGTCGATCGGGATGCCGCGCCCGTTATCGGTGACGGCAAGCGAACCGTCGTCCAGCAGGGTCACGTCGATGCGGCTGGCATGCCCGGCAACGGCTTCGTCCATCGCATTGTCGAGGACTTCGGCGGCGAGGTGATGCAGCGCCGATTCATCCGTGCCGCCGATATACATGCCGGGCCGCCGGCGCACCGGCTCCAGCCCTTCGAGGACTTCGATATCCTTGGCCGAATAGGATGTGTTGCGGCTGCTTGCCGTATTCTGGAACAGGTCTGCCATGTTGCCATTATAGATTCTGAACCTGTGGAGGCAAGCTCATAGGGTAGCTGAACGGCCGATGAGGCCAATATATGGTAGATGGTCGCCGGAGTCCGTGAAGCCGCCGCGCGGATCATGGATTATTGGCGAGTTCCTTGCGGCAAAAGGTCTTGACCCAGCGGTCCTCGGTCACGAATTGCGGGAATTCCTCCCAGTATCCTTCGAAACTGGTGACCGAACCGCCGCGGAAATGGCCGTTGCGGATATGCGCCATGATATGCCGGACCGTGAAGGTATCGCCATGCCGCCGGCAGATATACCAGGCGCCGATGCCGTCGAAATCGAACTGGACGTCGACCTTGATTGAGCGCGAGCCTTCCTCGCGCTGATAGCAGCGGAAATCGACGGGACCCCCGTCCGGGTCGCGCGGATCGTAGAGCGCGAAAACATAGACATCGGCCTGCGCGACGAGACGGCGGATTTCCGTCGCGATCAGGTCTTCCATGACATGTTTCAGATCGGTGGCTTGTTTGTGCATTACATGGTTCCTGATTTCAGAAACATAATATTAAAAAATTATACATGAAGCAAAACAAAACGTAGAAAAATTTTTATTTAAAGATAGGAAAAATATACAGAGCATAAGTGTAATTAAACTCCGGTAATGGAAATTTATTACACATGTTTAATCTGTAAATATTAATACTACGAGATTAATTTACTTATCCTGGATGTAGAAAGAGAAACTCTTCCCGAGACTGCGAGGCGGTAAAATCGTGGAAAGCGACTTTGGGAGACTGGCGCGTTACATGAACCTGGCCGTTGCCTGATCGCGCTGTTGCCGGTGAACGCCGGAAGCATTATGCGGACAAGTGGGATGTGGCGGCGCCGGACGGCACGGTGCCGGGCACCCGTGTCCTGCTGCATCCGCATGAGGACGAGCAGCCGTTTACCCGGTCGCCGCCAGGGGTGTCCGTTCCGGCCGGGGTCGACCGGGTGACCGTGCGGGCGCACGACCTGGTGCATGGTTACGGCGGGGCGGAGATGCTGGTGCCGCTACCCTGACGCGGCCCTGCACCGAACGGGATGGAACGGCGTGAAAAAACCCCCGACGGACGATGCCGTCGGGGGTGTTCCCGATTTTACGAAACGGTATCCGGTCCGCGATCAGACGGAGTAGTACATGTCGAATTCGACCGGATGCGGGGTCATGTCCAGACGCTGAACGTCTTCCATCTTCAGGGCGATATAGGAGTCGATCTGGTCGTCCGTGAACACGTCGCCCTTTTTCAGGAATTCGCGATCCGCACTCAGGGCTTCCAGCGCCATCTGCAGCGAGTGGCAGACGGTGGGGATATCGGCCAGTTCTTCGGGCGGCAGGTCATACAGATCCTTGTCCATCGGATCGCCCGGGTTGATCTTGTTCTGGATGCCGTCGAGGCCGGCCATCAGCATCGCGGTGAAGCCGAGATACGGGTTGGCGGACGGATCCGGGAACCGAACCTCGACGCGCTTGCCGTTCGGGCTCGCGACATAGGGGATACGGCAGGACGCGGAGCGGTTACGGGCGGAATAGGCCAGCAGGACCGGCGCTTCGAAATGCGGGACGAGGCGCTTGTAGCTGTTCGTCGTCGGGTTGGTGAAGGCGTTGATCGCACGGGCATGTTTCATGATGCCGCCGATATAGTGCAGACAGGTTTCCGACAGGTCGGCATACTGCGACCCGGCGAACGTGTTCTTGCCGTCCTTCCAGATCGACTGGTGGCAATGCATGCCGGACCCGTTGTCGCCGACGATCGGCTTGGGCATGAAGGTTGCGGTCTTGCCATAGGAATGCGCGACCATGTGGGTGACATATTTGTAGATCTGGATTTCGTCCGCAGCGCGCGTCATCGTGTTGAACCGCAGGCCCAGTTCGTGCTGCGACGGCGCCACTTCGTGATGGTGCTTTTCCATCTTCAGGCCCATCTCGGCCATCACGGTGACCATCTCGGCGCGCAGGTCGTTCGCGGAGTCGACCGGCGGTACCGGGAAATAGCCGCCCTTGGCCCGCGGGCGATGGCCCGTATTGCCTTCGTCGTAAACTTTCCCCGTATTGTAGGGGCCTTCTTCGGAATCGATGGCGTAGGACATGCTGTGCTGCTGCGTGCTGTAGCGCACGTCATCGAATATGAAGAATTCGGCTTCCGGGCCGAAATAGATGGTGTCGCCGATGCCGGTGGATTTCAGGTAGGCTTCGCCGCGGCGGGCGGTGGAACGCGGGTCGCGGTCATAGGGCTGGCCGGAGAGCGGTTCGAAAATGTCGCAATAAACGATCAGCATCGGCTGCGCCGCGAACGGATCCATGACCGCGGTGGATGCGTCGGGGATCAGCGTCATGTCGGACTCGTTGATCGCGCGCCAGCCGGCGATGGAGGAACCGTCGAACATGACGCCATCGGTGAAGGCTTCCTCGGTCATTTCATGGGCGCACATGCCAAGATGCTGCCACTTGCCGCGCGGGTCCGTGAAACGGAGGTCCACAAAAGCGACGTCGTTTTCCTCGATCATTTTCAAGGCATTCTTAATATCGGACATTATTGACTTTCCTATTCCCTTGGTTCCAGAAATTGCGGGTCTTGACGGGTTTTTTTATCGTTGACTGCCGGGTGGCGGCGGACTCAGACGGCGTCCGTGCCGCGTTCGCCGGTACGAATGCGGATTGCTTCCTCTACGGTGGAAACAAAAATCTTGCCGTCGCCGATCCGGCCGGTTTTGGCGGCCGTCTGGATGGCTTCCACGGCGCGCTCGGCCAGGGCGTCGTCGATGACGACCTCGATTTTCACCTTCGGCAGGAAATCGACGACATATTCGGCGCCGCGATACAGTTCCGTATGCCCCTTTTGCCGACCAAAGCCCTTGGCCTCGGTCACCGTGATACCCTGGATACCGACCTCCTGGAGGGCTTCCTTCACCTCGTCGAGCTTGAACGGCTTGATGATCGCTTCGATCTTCTTCATTTCCGTATCGTTTCCTTCAATGAATTTCCCGGCAGCGACTATCCCCCCGCTGCATGATGTCGCGCCTAATAAAGCACAGCCTGTGCCAACCCGACCGATACCGCGCCAAAATTTGGTTCTGCATCGGTTTACATGGGATCGGGAGCGCATGCTGCGAATTTTTTGCCGACTGACTACATTATTAGCCTATTTTTTCATCTTTATGGAGCCTAATTTTTAGGCGTTCTATCGCGCCTGGAGCCAGACCCGGATACGCTGCAGGGCCTCGCGGATATTTTCGACGCTGTTGGCGTATGAAAATCTCAGGAAGCCTTCGCCGTATTCGCCGAAGCTGGTGCCGGCCACCGTGGCGACGCCGGTTTCGGTCAGCAACCCGTCCTGCGCCTGGCGCGCCGTGAGGCCCGTGCCGCCGATATTCGGGAAGGCGTAAAAGGCGCCGCCGGGATTCACGCAATGGAATCCGGGAATGTTGTTCAGTTCCTCGACAATGATCTTCCGGCGTTCGTCGAATGCCTTTACCATGTCATGCACGGCATCCTGCGGCCCGGTCAGCGCCGCCAGCCCGGCGAACTGGGTGGGCGCGTTGACGCAGGAATGGCAGTTGATCGCCAGTCGCGTGGCGGATTCTGCCAGCTCCGTCGGCCAGACGGCGTAACCCAGCCGCCAGCCGGTCATGGCATAGGTTTTCGACCAGCCGTCCAGCAGGATAACCCGGTCGCGGATCGATTCATACGTCATCAGGCTGACATGCCGCCGGCCGTCATAAAGCATCTGGCTGTAGATTTCATCGGACAGGATCACGATGTCCGGATGGGCTTCCAGCCCCGCAACCAGCTTGTCCAGTTCGCCCGTGTCCAGCACGCCGCCGGTCGGATTGGCGGGGCTGTTCAGGATGATCATCTTCGTGCGCGGCGTGATCAGCGACAGCAGTTCGTCGGCGCTGAACGAAAATTCGTTTTCCTCGCGCAGCGGAATGGGAATGGCGCGCGCGCCGGAATATTCGATGACCGAACGGTAGATCGGGAATCCGGGGTCCGGGTACAGGATATCGACCCCGGCCCCGCCGAACATCAGGATGCTGAAAAACATGGTCACCTTGCCGCCGGGCACGACGACGACATTGTCCGGGTTCACCGCGACGCCGTTGCGTTTCTCGAAATCGGCGGCGACCGCTTCGCGCAGCGGCAGGATGCCGTTGGCGGGCGTATAGCCGTGATGCCCGTCGCGCAACGCCTTGATGGCGGCCTCGACAATGTGGTCCGGCGTTTTGAAATCCGGCTGGCCGATGCCCAGATTGATGATGCTTTTGCCCTGGGCTTCCAGTTTTGCGGCGCGGGCCAGGACCTCGAAGGCGGATTCGGTACCGAGGCGGCTCATGCTTTCGGCCATCTGCAACATGGCGATCTTCCCTGCTGATTAAATACCGGGCAGACTCATGCGCGACCGGCGCCGGTTTGTCCAGTATCCGCGTGCAAACGAGGCGCGCTCGGCGCTTGACGCGCCGGGGGCAGGGGACTAAATCAGGCCCCATTCGTGGTGGCTGTAGCTCAGTTGGTTAGAGCACTAGATTGTGGATCTAGGGGTCGTGGGTTCAATTCCCATCAGCCACCCCATTTTCCTTGCGCTGCGATTGAATCTTGCCCGGGGCCGGTTCTATAATCGGCTCAACAACCAACAATAACGGGCTTCACGATGACCAAAACGATGACCAAATTCGAAATTATCCCGATCGAGGGGGCCCTCGGGGCCGAGATCAAGTGCGACGACGTCCGCCTGCTGGACGAGGACGACCGCAAGGCCGTTCGCCAGGCCTGGCTCGATAACATCGTGCTGTTGTTCCGGGGCCAGCACCTCACCAATCCCGAGTTCGTTGAGTTTGGCAAGATTTTCGGCACGCCGCAGATCGGCGCCACCACGGCCTATTACAAAGAACGAATTCGCGAGGGAGCCGATCATCGGGAATGTCCCGAGGTTCGCGTGGTTTCCAACGTCAAGGACGCGAACGGCAAGAAGATCGGCGTGCTGGGCGACGGTGAATGCATCTGGCACACGGACGCCTCGTTCTCGCCCATTCCCTACGACGCGAGCATCCTGATGGCGATGGAAATTCCCGATACCTGGGGCGGCAATACCGGGTTCCTGAACATGTACGCGGCGCTGGGCGAGTTGCCGGGCGCGCTTCGGGAAAAGATCGAGGGCCGCACCATCAAGTGCGACGACACCCGTACCAGCGCCGGGGAAATCCGGTCGGATGCACCGCCGGTGACGGATGTTTCGTGTTCGCCGGGGCCGATCCATCCGATCATCCGCACCCATCCCGAGACGAAATACAATGCGCTCTATCTGGGGCGCCGGCCGCTCGGCTACATCAACGGCTATTCGGTGGCGGAGTCCGAAGAGTTGTTGGACCGCCTGTTCGAGCACACCGAGCACGAACGGTTCAGCTGGCATCACGCGTGGCGGGTCGGCGACATCGTCATCTGGGACAACCGCTGCGCCATGCATCACCGCGATCCGTTCGATCCGAACGCGCGGCGCATCATGCACCGGCTGCAAACGGCAGGCACCAAGCCGTTCTACGATCCGAAGGGATCGCGCGCGGAAGCGCACCCGCGCGGCCGGTGACTCTGCTCTAACAGGCTGCTAAAAAACGAGATTTCATGATTGACCTCGTGCTTCGAGACGCTGCGCTCCTCAGCATGAGGTCAATCGTTTCAATGCCTGCCTCACCCTGAGGGCGAGCGTCTCGAAGGGCGAGGCAAGGCACCCAAGGCGTTTTTCAGTAGCCTGCTAGATGTTCGTGCCGTATTTCTTGGAAATGAAGTCCTTCAGGAACGTCTTGACCTCGGGCGAGATGTCGATCGCGGCCATGTAGTTTTTCCTGGCGTCTTCGCCGAAGTAGACCGGGTAGTTGCCGAACGTCTTGCCCGCCGTTTTCAGGAAATCCTTGTCCGTCATGATCTTCTTCGCCGCCCCGACGTAAACGTCGAGGATCGCTTTCGGCGTCTTCGGGGGCAGGGCGAAGCCGTTCGTCGCCATGGCCGCCATGGTGTAGAGGTTCTTGTAAGCCTCCCACAGAATTCCCGAGGGCATCTTGCCGCCGTTCACGGCCTTATAGGCGTCGACGATGGTCGGTATATCGGGGTAGCTCGGATCGCGCACGATATTGCCGCTTTTATCGGTGAAGCCCAGAGTCATCAGGGGGACGAGCTTGCCCGCTTTCACGTATTTCGTAATGCGTTTTTGATAGACCAGGCCGGTTTCGTGATTGACGTTGAGCTCGCCGCGCAAGGTCGCCTTGCGCCGTCCGCCCGTCGACAGGCCGAACACCGGTTTTACGTTCTTAATGCCGAGCAGTTCGAAAGCGAGAAAATCGGTCAAGCCGCTCGAGGCCGGCGTTTTGGTGCCCTCGATGACTTGGATGTTCCGAAGCGCGGTAATATCGTCGTGGATGTTCTTACCTTTGACCCCGGTTTCCGGACGCGCGAGCACCACCCATCCCTGCGGTGAGTTCAGGATATATTCCCATTGCCGCATATCGTATTTGACCTTGTCGCCGCCCATCACGAAATTCGTCTGATTTGAGATCGCGACGCCCAGATAGATCGACCCGTCGGGCTTGGCGTTGCTCTGGAACCAATTGTTCGCGCGAATGCTGCCGCCGCCCGGCATGTTGCGCACGAGGATCGTCGGTTGGCCGGGAAGGTATTTTGAAAAGTACGGTGCGAAGAGGCGCGTGAAGTTATCCATGCCGCCGCCTTCCTTAAACGGCACGAGGGCGGTGATTTTCTTTCCCGAAAAATCGACCGCAAAAGCGGAAGAAGAATTGAGGAACGCGCTTGCGGCAAAAGCGATCATCGCAACGACGCCAATCGATTTCAGGCAACGCACGGCCGTGTTTGCCTCCCGTTTAGGTAAGAACATTGAAGCACCCCTTGTTTGTTATGTGTTTGACGGTTGTCATTCGTTTTATGAATTATCATGTATAAATTATGGCCGCCTGTATTTCAATGCCAGCCGTTTTATTTCCCGTATCGCGCCCCGTTGAAAAATTTTTAGAACGAAACACGAGAAGCGGTCAGCGTCCGTCGGACGCCCGCTCTTTATCTTCCCGAGGGTGTGAAAAACGGTTTTGTTTTTGTGAGCGAGACGATCATCCGGGACCATGCCGACGGGAACGGCCCTGAATGGCCCGGCCGCGATTATCGGCATCCGAGGATAATCTCCGGAGCCATCGTCTGCGCGGAAAGAACCGGTGTACGGTTTTAATAGCTGCTGCCGGTCACGTATTCGCGCAGTTGATTTTCCTCGGCCTTGATCCTGAAGCCGGTTTTTCACCACGTCGCCGATGGAAATAAAGCCGATCTCGCCGGTCGGTGCGAGAAATGCCGAGGCAAGCGGTAGGAATTCTAAGGTTTGCGAACAGCTTTCGGGTACGATGTTTCTTTTAGAAGCATCACGAGTCGATGCACACATTCCTTCAACGTAAGGGAGCGGGTCAACTCCACCACTTTCCTTTGGGCGGCAACCTTTTCAGCGATGACCCATTCGGTGCCGTTCAACA
The DNA here is from genome assembly GCA_040905865.1 of Alphaproteobacteria bacterium. Classification (NCBI taxonomy): domain Bacteria; kingdom Pseudomonadati; phylum Pseudomonadota; class Alphaproteobacteria; species Alphaproteobacteria bacterium. The sequence continues at coordinate 16,264 of JBBDQU010000074.1, read as the reverse complement.
TCGTGAGCTTGCCGTAGTTCGGGTGTTGGAGAACGAGAAGGTCGACGACTTCCTTGATGTGGGGTGTCGTAAGCTCCTCTGTCGAGAGCCCGCGGTGCGTTATGCCGTCCGTGGCGTCACGGGTTTCATGTGCTTGAGAGTAAGTCCAATCATAATCATCGAAGATAAGGCGGCCATCCTTGCGCAAAAGCTTGTCCACCATGAAAAAGGCCGCGCCATCGATCGTCCAGTTCTTCGGCCCGTCGATGATGCATAGATCGTAGCACTCTTCGCAGGCATTATCCTTCGTTTGACTTGCGATCTTGTCATGCAGGAACCAGTTGTAGCCGGACTCCATGCGGTAAATTTCTACATAACGTTCTAGGCCAAATTGCTGCACGAGTTCTTCAGCCGAAGGCATGAACATATCCGCGGCCTCGAGCAAATCTACGCCGGTTACCGTGCCTCGTTTCAATTCGTCAAGGGCGGCTGCGATATAGCAGATGGCGGCCCCGTGGCCGATCCCCAATTCAAGAACGTCCTGAATCTTCTTTTCAATGATGAGCTCGTAAATGTAACGTGCATTTTGCTCGGTGATGAAGGGAATGTGGCCGATAAGATCGTGAATTTTTTCGAAATTCATCTCATCCTCCTTCTATTTCTTTCTCGGATAATTTATTTGCGTCGTGTTTATGTAGCTGTTGACGCGTGTTTTCTCGTCCGGGCAACAGTCCTAATAATTGATTTAGCGATTTATTTGGATTTCCATGTCGCACAAAAAGAGCGTCGCAAAACACAAGAATGTTCTTATTTAGTTTATCGGCGTCGGCGAATCCGTCGTTATCGACTGCCGAAATTGGCGCTTTGCATTGGTTGTAGACTCCGTGCAGGTAATAGCCGAAGGAATCTAGGTAGTCTCGAAAGTCCCAGAGGGACGGCATTTTGCGCCACCCCGGTGCATCGAAACCGGCTTCAACCTGGATCATATTGATGCTTCCGGAACGGATGGAGTTCTCGGCGCCTTTCACGACATCGAAGTCATGTCCTTCCGCATCGATTTTCAGAAGGGCTATCGAGTCAATGCCGAGTTTATCTACCATTGAATCGACAGTCGTTATGTCGATCTCTTCGGTTTTGTCGTAATCCGACCATTCAGGATAGAGGGAACTGAGCACGCTTTGATCGTTTAGATACATTATTTGTTTGCCGACCTCGGTCCCCAGAGCGAGATTCATCGGGATGACGTTGGATAGTTTCGATGTTTCCTTAACCAGCAACCGGTATGTCTCGGTCACGGGCTCGAAAGCGTAAATTTTCGGTGATGGCAGGTGGTTCATAAGACGGGAAACCGTCCGCCCGTCATTGGCGCCTACATCGAAAATGATATCCTTTGAGGACCATTGGCGGAGGCTCTCGATTGCTTCATAAAGGTGTAAGTCGTAATCGACATATCCGCCGATCCGCTTCGCAAATTTTTTACCCATCCGGCGCGCCGTCATCACGGCTCGCATTGAGAGCGTTAGGTCGTGCATGGTATATCTCCGTTACCGATTTAAGTTTTTCATCCGCTAAGTATCGTGCCGGTCGTCGGCGCGCTGCGGCTTATGATTTCTTGCTCAACTGCGGGCCCGGCGTGAACGCATTGCGGAACTGCCGCACGAAGGCACCGGCATACGGTCTAAGCCGCGCCGGCAAAAGAGACTTGCCGAGCCAGGGATAGAGAGAGGGCTCGCCGGGTTGTCGCAGGATTCCCTGTAGAAGCATTCGCCGGGCGATCGCATGGTTTCCTTCAGGCCAATTTAAATGCCGTTTCGCTGTTTCAAGCCTGAATAAATGCTCGACTCCCAAATCGTGCATTTCATGACGATTCCTTCTAAATAACTCATGGCGAGCCTGAAAGTTCCGCATAAAATTGCGTGATCGCCGCTGATCGCCGGCTTGACAGTCGCTTTCCTGCACGGTGTCGTGATAGCGTACGAGCGGCTGGTCTATGAACTCGATCCGGAAGAAACGCCCGACTCGAAGACAAAAGTCGAAATCTTCAATAGCAGGCAAGGATTCGTCGAAGAAACCGATCATTCGGGTTACATCCTTGCGTATCATGATGTTGGACCCCCCAGCGCCGATGAATGTTCCGGATAGATGGGCGCGATGCGGGTAGCCATGTGTTTCCGGAACAAGAATCTCCACGCCGCTTTCTCTGCCGAGAATTTCGATGGCGGAATAAACGAGTCCCGTGGACTTCGGCAGCCGATCGAGAAGTCCGACTTGCAGGGCCAGTTTTTCGGACAACCATTCATCATCCGAGTCGAGAAAGGCGATATAGTCACCGCGTGCGCGACGAATTCCCGAATTCCGGGCTGCCGCGACACCGCCATTTTTTTCGAGCTTTATGTATTGCAGGCGCGGATCTGAATATTGGGCGACGACATCCTTCGTCTCGTCGTGTGAGGCGTCGTCGATTACCAGTAGCTCAAAATCCCCGAAGCTTTGCTCGAGAACGCTATCGATGGCGCGTGGCAAAATGTGAGCCCGGTCGAAGGTTGGAATGATGACGGTGACTTTCGGTTTTGGGCCGGTATGTTCGGTGGAGAAAACGGTGTCCGCCGCCGGTGCTTCGGCACGGGCCGGCATAATCGGTGCGATTTCGGGTTCTAGGGAGTCATGTGCTCTAATGGCCCGCCAACGTAGTTTCGAAGCCACATCGGCGGGCACACGCCGCATCTGCCGCAACGAGGGTGGACCACAACACCGTTTCGCCTCGGCTAGGCATTTTTGCTGTAGCTCGGGGTAAGCAGAACTATCCGCAGCCAGGGCGTCGAACGCCATGCCGAGCGGAGTGCGGTAACGGTTAAGACGGCTCCTGGTTTCGAGCATTTCCCCGACACGTTTCAGGACCAGGAGACGGGACGCGAGACCCTTCTCGGTATTGCGCGTTGCGCTGAGAGAGACTTGCCCTGCCGGCAACCGGCGGTAGTACGCAGCACCCGCGCGGGTCCGCACGAGCCGGTTCCCGAGAATGAAGCCGCGCATCATGATGTCGCCGTCGGTATTGACTTTTACGTCCTCGCTCCAACCGTCGGTTCTTTCGTAGGCCTCGCGGGACCACAGCACGGAGCAGGGCGGGTGATACCAGCCGGTGAGCCAGGCGGCGAGGTCGTCTTGCCAGGGCCAGCGCGGTGCGCAGGACGGCGGCGCGCTGAACCAACAGTTGCCGTGCGGCTCGAAACGATACCAAGGACAGCAGGCCACCTTGCCGGTATTGTCGGCCAAAGCGGCAACCAAGCTTTCAAGCGCCGTCGGGCCGAGCAGATCGTCGGCATCCAGGAACATGATCGCATCGCCCGTGGCGACTGCCGCTCCCGTATTCCGCGTGACCGAAGCGCCGGGTCTAGGCTCGGAGAGAATGGAAACGCGCTTGCCGTAAGTCTCGGCAATAGCCACGCTCTCGTCTGTAGAACCGTTGTCCACCAGGATCGTTTCGGATGGGAGGAGGGTCTGGTTAAAAAGCGAGTCGAGTGTTGAAGCGATCAAGTCCGCGCCGTTGCGACAGGGAATGACGACCGAAACTCTCATTCCGCCGCCTTTGCTGCTTCGATTTGTCCGATCGCCTCGCGAACGGCCGATGGATTGACCGCGAGGTCCTTATGCAACGGGTGGACCTCCCCCAAGGCCTGGGCCGGCACGATCCGGTAACCGTGTCCCATGGCGGAGGCAAGGGCGTAAAAGTTCGGGTTTGGAAAACCGAGATCCGCGATTTCGACAACCTGCGCGCCCGCCGGACAGAACATCATATTGGTCATGCCCGCGCCATGGGGGGCAAGGAGGACAGCGGTTTCTCCCATTAAACGGACCTGTTCCTCGAAGGAGAGTTCTTCCATGAACACACGTTCGAAGCCGGCATTCCGCAAAATCGGCCAAATTTCGTCTTCGTTGACGAGTTGCCGCCCGTGAGAGCGGGCCCGGCTGATGAAGATGCGCCGCTCCGGCGGCCGTGTCCCCGCGATAGCAAGCGTATCGCGTACCGGGCGCAGCAATTCCGGGCGGAAACGGTCCGTGCCGACGACCGTTAGTTCTTTTACTTCGATCGGGCGGGTCGGATCGAACGTTTGAAAATCGGCGGGGTCGAGGCCGAGCAGCCGCAGCGACGCGTCCATGGCGCCACCGAGGCTCGGCGGCAGCAGCACGTTTTCGAGAGCCTGGCGTGATTTAAGCAAGTTCAGTTTGGGGAGATGGGCCGTCAGCCAATGCGAATGATTATGGTACACGCGCTCGAGAATCCATGTCGCTTGTTGGATACGAATGGGTTGGCGTGCCTCCCTGACGACGGGAAAGTGGTGCGGCTTGAAGGCGATTTCCCTTAGATAAAGCGCCCGGTCGTCTTTCGTTACGATGCAAGGATAAAACTGTTTTCTCGAATCGAAAGCGAAGTAAATACGGCAATCGGCTACCGTTGCGATGAAGGTCTCATCGCTGACCCGTTCGGGAACGTCGTAGAACGAATATCCCCACCAGCCTCGTTCCTTCGGAAGTGTTTCCCGGTCGAAGACATTGAGCGGCAGAGGATTCGCGGCGACGGCACGCGGGTGGATCGTTTCGTAGGACTCGGCCGGCGCAAGGGTCCTGCGGTGGCGCGCAAAGTAAGCGGCGACCTTTTCCTCGGCCATCCACCGGTATCCGACCCAGGATGGCGGGAGGCCGGCGGCCATCAGTCGGGGCGGCAGGTGCATCAGGCCGCGGCGTATGCGGCCGCCGATCTTTCTCAGGGTCTTGTATGCGAAGGTATCGGAGAGTTCGTGACGGTCGATGGAATCTGTTATGTTCGCCATTACTAGCCTCAATTCGCAAACTCAACGTGATTTATATCGTTGCCATGACTTTGAAATCTGGATGACGAACTTGGAGTTCGTCGTAATCTCCGTGTGCCTCGATTTTGCCGTCCTTAAGGAAGTACAACATGTCGCACTTTCTCACCGTCGAAAGACGGTGCGCGATCATGATGATGGTACGGCGCCCCTTGAGTTCCTCGACCGAGGCGGCGATGCTGCGTTCCGTGGCCGCGTCGAGTGAAGAGGTCGCTTCATCGAGGATGAGCACGTCCGGATCGTGATAGAGGGCGCGCGCAATCCCGATGCGTTGGCGTTCTCCGCCCGATAATCTGACACCTTGTTCGCCGACTACGGAATCCAAGCCCGCGGGGTGATGATTCACGAAATTCTCGAGCTGTGCCGCTTTTAGCGCATTCCACACCGCACGTTCGTCTATTTCGTCATCGGAAATGCCGAGCGCAATATTACGACGGATCGTATCGTCGAGGAGATAGATGGACTGGGGCACATAGCCTATCGTCGCCTGCCACGAATCGATCCCACGCTCGCGGATGTCTCTCCCATCGACGAACACGCCCCCTTTTACCGGATCGAGCAATCCCAGGATCGTGTCCACGATAGTCGACTTGCCGGCTCCGGTGCTGCCCACAAAACCGACCGCGGAACCTGCCGGGATAACGAGATTAATATCCTTGAGAGCGTCGTGCGGTGCGCCGTCATAACGATAGGAAACGTCGCGCAATTCGATCTGTTGATGCATGTGATACGGCTGGGGAGTGGCCGCCGACTCTAAATGCGAGGTTTTGCTGCGTGACTCCAAATATTTGAGGTCGTTGTAGACGGGATCGATCGAGACGATCGAGTAGCGCAATGTGGCAAAGTGAGCCATGGCGGCGCTGATGGTTTCGCGCATTCTGATCAGGCCGACGATAAACAGCGATAACGTGATGAGAATCGACTCGGTCGATCGGCCGAGAAGAATCAGACCCACCACGAGACACAGCAAACTGGTCAATGCGGCGAATTCGGTGACCGGGGGAACCGCCTTTGTCGCAAATTGCTTGAACGCCAACGTCTTCGCCATCCGGCTTACGGTTTCCACGATTTGTTTGGAAAAAAACGATTCGCGATTCAGGATTCGTGCCTCCTTGATAATTCCGAACCCTTGATAGAGTGCTTTGACGAACCGCCGCCGGTTCTGCTGTTCCTCGAGGCCGAAAAGCTTCAACTTTGTACTTAGGGCGACAATGCCGAGCACACCGATCAAACTGAAAGCCAGCAGCCAAAAAAGAGTGATTAAGGGTTCAACCGCGAACAGGAAAACTAAAATCCCAAGAAGCATCAGAAAACGTGTGGCAATCTCGAGAATCGGCGTGATTACCTGATTGGCGATCAACGTGACCTCACGGTCGATATTGCTCATGATTTCGGAAGTGTTGTGCGTGAGATGGAATGTATACGGCGCTCCCATATAAGCGTGGGTGAGGGATCGTGAAAGTTCGATGCGTCGATTTTTAACGAACACCATCTGCCAGTAGAAACTGAAAACAAGAAAGCCGTTCTTAATACCGAACACGACGATCAGAATGAGAGCGCCCCATAAAACCAATTCTCGTTTGTCGGTCATTTGGTATGTGGCGAGGAATTCTTGCAAAGCCGGAAACTTATTTAGCGCCGAAGGGTCGACAATCGTGCTCACGAAGATGGGGATAGCCGCAATGCCAACCACCTCAAGCAACGAGCCCGCGATCATCAAACCGAACAAGATCACGATCGTGCGCCGGTTGTGCCGTGTTAGAAGAGCGACGAGTTTCTTGAGTGAGACGAGCATCAGCCGGACCGTTTCTTGGATAACGGCTTGATACGTGTTTTTAGGAACAATGGAAGAGAAGCATTTGGAATTTTCGGCAAGCGTCGAACAAGAAGAGACTCTTGCAGATGGCTAAACCGGTTTTCGGTGTATGCCATATTATTTTTCTCGCTGACCTCCTTTTATTTTGCCTGTTCATTTAATTTTTGAATCGTAACGAAGCCTTGAAGGCTTTCGTGTGATCAGGTTGTGTCAAGATTGAATCATCTGACGCCGAATTGCATGCATGAAAAGAATGCTTTAGCCTTTAAGCAGCCAAATCGGAGGGCCCTGCACGTGCTGGCGGAAAATGCGCGAAATCAAGTTCTGGATCGGAGCAGGCTTCTCTGGCTGCTTTGTCTGCGATCTCCAACGGTTTTGCGGCCATTGCGCTTTTCCCGTCATGGTGAAGCGCTTCTTGCTAACTTCTCGGCAATGGATCATCCGGATGCAAAAGTATACCAAGACCTTTTCCGGTACTTTGCGCTCGGCTGGACGGCGTACCGTTGCACTTCCGGCGCAGGTGCTGCTTATCCGGGCCTGCCGAGTTGGAGCGGTCGAAAAATGGATGAGCTCGAAGGCTTTTCCCGAATCATGCCGCTATTCGGAGCGTGGTGCGCCTCCGGTCGAGACCCGCAATTAACCCTGCCGGGTAACAAAAGCATATCTCTTCCCAAAGAGTTCGAGCGCGGCCTTCTTGCCGGAACCGATCCCAGGTCGCGTTCCTATTGGGGAGACATGCCCGGGAAGAGTAATCAACGGATTGTCGAAGCTGCCGACATTGCGCTTGCCTTATGGCTTTTCCGCGATACCGTTTGGAATTCCTTGCCCCCCGACCGCCGCGATCAGGTGGTATCGTGGCTCGCTCTCGTGGACTCGTGTCCGGGCCTCGATAATAACTGGCATCTTTTTTTCGTCTTAATCGATCGCGTGTTGGCCACGTTGGGCTATCCGGGCCGCATTTCAAGCGCTAAAGCTCATTATGAGCGCATCAAAGAGTTCCACCTCGGGGACGGTTGGTTCAAGGACGGGCCGAACGGCAGGGTCGATTTTTATAACGCCTGGGGCTTTCATTACGCTCTCGACTGGATCGACAAAATCGATCCGGATTGGGATCCTGAATTTATCCGAGACAGCCTGCGAAAGTTCCTATCGGGTTACAAGTTCCTGATAGGACCCGAGGGCATCCCCATTATGGGACGAAGCCTCTGTTACCGAATGGCGGCACCGGCGCCGCTCGTATTCGGGTGCGAACGTCATTCGGATATCGTCTCTGCGGGGGAAGCGCGCCGCGCGCTCGACACGGTTTGGCGTTATTTTATCCGTCATGGGGCGCTCCGTCATGGCGGGATCACGCAAGGGTATTGGGACGCCGATCCGCGTCTCCTCGATCCGTATTCCGGACCCGCCAGCAGTCTTTGGTCTCTGCGTTCGCTCGTGGCGTCATTCTACCAACCGCCGGAGAATTCATTTTGGCGACAGTCGGCGGAGCGGTTGCCGGTCGAATCGGGTGATTACGAACTGATGCTCGACGGCGCCCAGTGGCGCGTGCGGGGATATAAGAGCAAACGGCGGATTGTCGTAGAGGTGCTCAACAATCCGATTGATGATGCTCCCGAATTGGAGCCGGTACGGAGACGTCAGACCTTGCGCCGGATCGCGGAAGGCAAATGGCTTGGGCCACGGAACGACGAAGCCAAATACGGACGACGCTATTACTGTTCCGACAAACCTTTTTGTGTATAGGGCGTAAATCCGCGTCGGTGTCGGGGGACTATATTCCCGTTTTCACCGTCGGATCGCCTGGTGCGTCTCAATAGCTGCTGCCGGTCACGTATTCGCGCAGTTGATTTTCCTCGGCCTCGAGTTCCTGAAGCCGGTTTTTCACCACGTCGCCGATGGAAATGAAGCCGACGAGACGGTCGCGCTCGACCACCGGTAGATGGCGGACGCGGCTTTCCGTCATCATGTGCATGATATGATCGATGGTGGAGTCGGGCGAGCATGTCGTGACCGCGCGCGTCATCAGAGCGGAAACCGGCATGTCCAGAACCTCGGCGCCGTGGTCGGCGAGCCCCCGCGTGACGTCGCGTTCGGACACGATGCCCGCGATCTTGCCGGCGTCCACGACCAGAATCGCGCCGATCCGTTTTTGCTGCAGCGTTTTCACGACCTTGGCGACGGTCGTGTCCGGAACGACCGTGAAGACGTCGCGGCCTTTCAGGCTGAGAATGTTCGATACGCGCATGAGTCCCTCCTGCAAACCAATACCCTGATGGGACAACCGGCGTGCTGCGTTGCAAACGGGGCAACCGGTTGCGTGTCGATCGATTAGAGGAGGAACGGGACCATGGGAGTCGTTTCGGCATGGCCGTGTCCTCCCCCAAGTCTTGGCGCTTTCCCGAAAGGATATCACAGACCGTACCGCGAGACGAAGCAATCCGTCAGGGCCGGCTTTTGGGCCGGAACGCGACCCCGGGCCTATCTACTAGTAGGCAGGCCCGGGCGGAACCGTTTTGCAAGGTGAGGTGCCTAAATCATGTGAACCTGCTTTAGGCGCGGGGACGGGAGCCCTTGATTTGAGTCCGGTGCAGGACGCGGCGCGCGTTCGGGTCGAACGAATCGCGCCGGTGCAGCACGCACGTATTGTCCCACAGAATGAGATCGCCGCGCCGCCAGGAATGATGCCAGGTGTTCTGCTTTTGCGTCGTGTGGTCCCACAGGGCATCGAGCACCTCGTCGCTTTCCTCGAGGGACATGCCGATGATGAAGGCGTGCGGACGGCGGCCGAGGAACAGCAGTTTGCGCCCCGACTTGGGATGGGTGCAAATGATCGGATGGCGCGCGCCCGGGTTGTCTTCCGGGTTGTCGAGGTTTTCGGGCTGGTTCGGGCGGAGAAAGCCGGCGCTGTTGCGGGTGTGATCGTGAATGAGCGTGCGGCCTTCGATTCTCTTCTTCAGGTTCGCCGGCAACGTGTCGTACGCCCGGTACAGGCTGCAAAAACCGGTGTCGCCGCCATGGTCGGGGATTTCGATGCCGTAGAGGAAACAGCCCGTCGGCGGTTGTTCGAGAAACGTCAGATCGGCGTGCCAGACCGCTTCGCCGTCGCCGAGGGAGCCGGTCGGCTTGCCGGTGTCGGTTTTGACGTTCGAGATGCAGGTCAGGTAGGGCGACTCGGGAATCCACGGCTGGCCGATGCGCGAACGGGCCGGCAACTCGAGTTCGCCGAACCGTTTGGCGAAGTCCTGAAGGTCGTCGTCGCTCAGGGTCTGATTGCGAAACAGCAGAACCGAATGCTTGAACCACGCGGCCTCGATTTGCTTGAAGGCCCCGGCATCGATCGAGCGCAGGTCGTCGACGATGACTTCGGCGCCGAGCGCGGCTCCGGTGGGGATGACTTGAAGGCCGGCGGTCTTGATCTCCGATTTCTCGATGGCTGATTCCATGGCGTTTCAGGCGGCGCGCGGCCGCTCTCCCTTGATTTGCGTGCGTAACATTACGCGCCGCTTGGCGTCGTCGAACGGGTTGCGGTGGTGCATGGCGCAGAAGTTATCCCAGATTACGATGTCGCCGGGCCGCCATGCGTGATGCCAGGTGAATTTCTCCTGCGTGGCGTGGGCCCAGACGTCGTTGAGGATTTGCTCGCTTTCCTCCAAGTCGTAGCCGTGGATGTAGGCGTACGGGCGGCGCCCGATCATCAGCGCCTCGCGCCCGGTTTCCGGATGCTTGATGATCATCGGATGGCGCGCGCCGGGCGTTTCGCGCGGCTCTTGCTGCTCGTCCCAATTCGGCGTGAGGGCGCCGGTCGAGTTGTGGACATGATCGTGCAGTTGCACGCGGCCCTCGATTTTTTTACGCAACGCCGGGGGCATGGTTCGGATCGCTTCGTAAATATTGAGAAAACCCGTGTCGCCGCCTTCCGGCGGCACTTCGACGGAATACAGGATGCTCGCGCGCGGCACCTCGTCCAGGTAAGTCATGTCGGCGTGCCAGAAGGCTTCGCCGTTGCCGAGCGCGCCGAGTGGTTGGCCGCTTTCGCCCTTGAGGTTGGTCACGAGGATGAACTGCGGGAATTGGGGAATCCAGGGATCGTTGTCGACGCGGGTTTTGCGCGGCATGTCGATGTCGCCGAACCATTCGCTGAATGCGAGGAGTGCGGGGCAGTCCATCTCCTGGTCGCGAAACAGCAGGATCCCGCCATAATCGAGCCAGGCCCGGCGCACGATCCTGTAGGACCCCGCGTCCATTTTCTTGACGTCCAGGCCGCGGATTTCGGCGCCGATAGGCTCGCTCAGGGGGATGATTTCGATCTTGGTGGCCGTCATGGCGTGAACGGTGATTCCCGGCAAAGAGTTAAGGGTTAAAAGGTATGTAGTCGGAAAGGTTTTGATTTTCTATAGTCTAGCGCAAATCCGCGGGCATGCAAAAGACCCCTAAAAATCGTGCAACTATCGAGAATTATCAAAAATGTCTTCCGATCCGTTCGATCTTAGCCAAAAAGTCGCCGTCATCACCGGTTCGAGCCGCGGTATCGGTTTCGCCATCGCCCGGGCTTTGGCCGAGCGCGGCGCCCGGGTCGTGGTGTCGAGCCGCAAGCCCGATGCCTGCGAGGAGGCGGCGGCAAAAATTCGCGAGCTCGACGTCAAGGCCCGGGGCGGCGATGCGATGGCGGTGCCGTGCAATATCGTCGAGTCGGCGGACCTGGATGCCCTGATCGCGAAAACCCGCGAAGCCTGGGGGCGCGTCGACATCCTGGTCGGCAACGCCGCCATCAGCCCGTATTTCGGCCCGGCGATCGAGATGCCCGACGATAAATTCGATCTGTTCATGCGGGCCAACGTGCGCGCCAATCTGCATCTCTGCCGCCTGGTGGTGCCCGAGATGACCGCGCGGCGCGACGGCGCGATCATCATGATGTCGTCGGTTGCGGTGAAGAAGGGCAACAACACGACCGGGTATTCGCTCACCAAGGCGGCGCTCAGCCAGTTGGTGCGCAACCTGGCCGTCGAGCACGGACCCGACAACATCCGCGTCAACGCGATCGCGCCCGGCTTGGTCAAAACCCATTTCTCGAGGGTGCTGTGGGAAAATCCGGACGCCTTGAACAAGCGTCTCGCGAAAATCCCGTTGCGCCGGATCGGCGAGCCCGAGGACATCGCCGGCATGGCGGTGCTGTTGGCATCGGACGCCGGCTCCTGGATCACCGGCCAGACCTTCTTCGTCGACGGCGGCGACACGATAGATATTTAGGGCGCTATTTAGGACGATATTCAATTCGCATCGGCCCGGGCCCGGCGTTCGCGCAAGGCTGGGTTTACATCCAGCTAAAACGTCCTGCCATGCCTTTCCCGGTTACGCCGCCTCGCGGAGGTGGGCCTGCTGAACCAGAAACACCTCGGCATTCTTGGCGTAGCTGGGGAGCGGCGTGACCGTCAGGTCTGGATGGTCGGCCAAGAACTCATCGAAGGCGCGCTTTTCGCCCATGCCTCGGGCCGCCAGATTGCCCGAATGCCAATCGTCGAACAGGATCACCGCACGGTCCCGGATCAAGGATTCACAGAACTCCAGCGCCTCGCGAGCGGACGAGTAGATGTCGCAGTCAATCATGATCACGCTTGCCCTCGTAATGCCGTATCGGGCTCGCGTCTCCGCTGTGAGCGTGTCACGGAACCATCCCTTGACTAGGGCGGTGCGTGTCCAGTCGATTCCTGCTTTGGTGAGGAAATTACGCGTGAAGCTAACGGACGACCTGTATTCACCCGGACGCCACGTGCCTTGGCCCGGCTGATCCGCTTCCGGGGGAAGCCCCTCGAAGGAATCGAAACCAATCAAGCGGATACCGGATAGGCGAAGCTCCCGGATAACGCGGTGCATGCATGCCATGGAGGCACCGTGGCACACGCCGAATTCGAGGTAGTCGCCACGCGGCTCGTGAGGGTCCTCCTCGCGCAGGCGCTGGAAGGCCGCCCTGTAGCAATCCTCCAATTCCTTTTCGGGGACCAGCCGGAAACCACGCTCCACCTCGCGGCGCAGCTTCACGCCCTGGATGTGGGAATTGGCGAGGATCTTCACGCGCCGAAGAAATTTCGAGCGCCGCAGGAAACGATAGAGAGCATTGTTCTTCCATGTCGGCAGCGCCGGCACTTCGGTAGTTGGGGTACTGGTCCATTCCAGTTCGTTCCTCTCAGGTAGCATGTCCGCCTCCTAAGGTTACCCCTCATACCCCCCTAATAATACCTTTAGGATACCCTAAAACACCCCTAAAAACAACGCGGCCACTGGCGTCGGAGTTCCACAGCCCGCGCCGGCCCGAGATTGTCCGGAGCGCTAAAACCAACCTACGTCGGGTGGCGTTGGACAGCGGCGACACGATCGAAATCTAGGGCGATATTTAAGGCGATATTCAATGTGCGGCGGCCGGGCTCGGCACCGGGATTCACATACGGGACGCATATAATAGTATGCTTTCTTTTTCGACGGGCTAAGGAATAATACACCCGATCGTTCGTCATACCCTATAGACGAACAGATCGGGCTTTGGGCCGTTTAGGTTACGGTCTCTTATATTTGCGGCCGTTCAGGTCACGGCCCATCAGTTAGCGGCCATGAATGTGTGGAGCAGCGGCGCGTTTTTCCGTAAACGCCGCAAGGCGACGACTCCGCGCAATTTCAAACAACCCGCCATAACAAGTTGTGTGGTTTTGATACGAACAAATACGACCAAACGAATCGTTAAATCGATAGTCCCTCCACAGTACCGCTGGAAACTGCGCGTTTGGGCTGCGCGCGCGGCCCATGCGGGGACACGGCGATATTGCCCGTGTTGCGACAGTCATGTCCGCGGTTTTGGCGCGTTCGGCGAACGGATGCGACCGGAGGCGCTTTGTCCGGTTTGCGGCTCCCTCGAACGCCACCGCCTCGTGTCGATATTCTTGCGCAATCGGCACGACTTGCTGCGGAAGACGAAGCGGATCTTACATGTGGCGCCGGAGCCGCCCGTGGCGAATGTTTTTCAGGAATGTGCTCAAGAGTCATACGTCTCCATGGATATCCGCCAAAGCGCCATGATGCGGGCCGACATTACCGGCATGCCCTTTCGTTCGCAGACGTTCGATGGACTCTGTTGCATACACGTGTTGGAACACATCCCCGACGATCAACAGGCTATCCGGGAATTGCATCGCGTATTGCGTCCCGGCGGCTGGGCCGTGCTTCAGGTGCCGATCGAACGGGACGTCACATTCGAGGATCCGACGATCACGAATCCCAACCTCAGGCGGCGGCTTTTCGGTCAGCCCGACCATGTCCGGGTCTACGGCCGCGATTTCAAGGACAGGCTCGCCGCCGCGAGATTTTCGGTCAGCGTCGAGCGGCCGCAACGCCGGCTCGATCGTAACGTGGTGGCGCGGTGCGGCCTCAAGACCGTCGAGGACATATTCCTGTGTAGAAAAATGCGGTGATTCCGCCGAGCGCGAGCCGTCGCCGGAGACCGGGGCACTCGGCGATCCGACAACCATGTGAATCTGCTCTAAATTTCTAAATTATTGATGTCGATCGGATCATGATTTATCGGAACCGAATGGTGCTTTCGATAAATCATGATCCGATCTAGTATCGCGGCATTAAAAACAATACGCGCTAAACGAGGGGGAGGCGGCGGATGGTCGAGCCGAGAGTTTATAAAATCAACAAAATGGAGCGGATTTACTTCGCCACGCCGTTCGTCGAGGCGGTCATGGCGGAGGTCGAGCGCTTGGGCGCGAACAGCGTCTTCGTGATGTGCAGCGGCACCTTGAACCGCGAAACCGACAAGATCGAGTCCCTGAAAAAAGCACTCGGAAACCGCTTCTTGGGGCTCTTCGACCGATGCAAGTCCCACACGCCACGCGACAACGTGATGGAAGCCCTGGAGATCGTGCGCGCGGCCGGCGAATGCGATCTTTTCATCGCCGTCGGCGGCGGCGCCGTGGTCGATACCGCCAAGATGGTCGGTCTTTGCCTCGCCAACGGCGTCAAGACGATGGCGGACATGGACCCGTTGCGCGATACGGTCGACGAGCAGGGCCGCCGCCACAGCCCGAAAAAGACGCCGCCCAAGGCCCGCATGATCGCGGTGCCGTCCACGTTGTCCGGCGGCGATATCGGCCAGAACATCGGCTGCACCGATCCCGCGCGCAACGTGAAGGAGGGCTACGGCCATCCGCTCTTGATGCCCATTGCCGTGGTGTACGATCCGTCGCTCGCTGCGCTGACGCCGCCGCGCCTTTGGCTCGCGACCGGCATCAAGGCTTTGGACCATGCCGTCGAGGTCATCTGTACGAAAAAGCCCGATCCCATGTGTACGGAA
The DNA here is from genome assembly GCA_040905865.1 of Alphaproteobacteria bacterium. Lineage (NCBI taxonomy): Bacteria > Pseudomonadati > Pseudomonadota > Alphaproteobacteria > Alphaproteobacteria bacterium. The sequence continues at coordinate 1,260 of JBBDQU010000074.1, read as the reverse complement.
ATGGCGTTGATCGCGGCCCGCCTGCTGGCCGAGAACCTGCCGAAAAGCAAAGCCGATCCGAACGATCTCGAGGCCCGCAACAGCTGCCAGCAGGCGATCTGGCTGGCCCGCAGCTCGCGCTCGCTGACCGGCGTCAACTTCGGCGCCAGCCACGGCTTCGGCCATACCTTGGGCGGCGGTTACGGCATTCCCCACGGCGAGACGTCGTGTGTCGTGCTGCCGAGCGTGATGCGCTACAACGCCGCCGTGACGGTCGATGCCCAGGCCCGGATCAGCGCCGCGATGGGGCGCCCTGGCGACGCCGCCGGCGACGTGATCGAGGGGTTGATCAAGGCGCTCAATTTGCCGTACCGGTTGCGCGCCGTGGGAATCGATAAGGCGGATTTTCACGACATCGCCGAGCACAGCCTGCATACCGGTACCGTCAAGGCCAACCCGCGGCCGATCAAGGGGGTCGATGACCTGATCGAAATCCTTGAAATGGCTTGGTAATTTTTCCCGCCGCCGGGTTTGCAAAAAGCCGGGGCGCCGGGGCTTGGAATCGTTGATCGGGCCCGTCATTGCGGGTAGAAATAGCCTCGCCGAAAGGGAGGGTGCGAGGGCTCGGGAAGGCCGTGTTTCTTTTTCCGGTTCTTTATCAAGAACCTTCTGTAAAGTATTGTAAGTCTTGAATTATTCCTGGGAGACATTCGGTTTTGCGGCCTGCCCGCGCGCGGGCCGTTCTGAGCTTCCCAAACCGGGAGCGGGCGAGACGGTGTAAGGAGAGTTTGAATGACGGCGGCGCAATCGGGGACGGCAACGGCACTATCGCAGGTAAGCCACGATGAAATGGCCAATGCGATCCGCTTTCTTGCCATGGATGCGGTTCAAAAGGCGAATTCGGGCCATCCCGGCATGCCGATGGGGATGGCGGACGTGGCGACGGTGCTGTTTTCGCGGTTTCTGAAGTTCGACGCGAGCCGTCCGGAATGGCCGGACCGCGACCGTTTCGTGCTGTCGAACGGCCACGGTTCGATGCTGCTGTATGCGCTGCTGTATCTGACCGGCTATCCGAACATGACGATCGAGGAGCTGAAGAATTTCCGGCAGATGGGGGCGCGAACCGCGGGCCACCCGGAATACGGCCATGCCCCGGGCATCGAAACCACCACCGGGCCGCTCGGCCAGGGTATCGCCAACGCCGTCGGCATGGCGCTTGCCGAACGGATGCTGAATGTCCGCTTCGGCGACGACGCCGTCGATCATTATACCTATGTCTTC